>JAKSBO010000199.1 GCA_022361095.1 Desulfobacterales bacterium
CTTTGGATAATATCTTCCCTGAATGTGGCCGCGAATTCATTTAAGTCTGATAAATCCATTTTTTCCCCGAAGCTGTCATAGATCTTTATTGATGTAACCGGACGATGCCAATCTTTCCATTCTTTATGATTCTGGACATGGCCACCGCGTACATAAAGCCTTTTTCTAAATATTTTCTGTACACCTTTAAGCCATCTCTTTTGCGCGTTAATTCGGTTTTCCTTTGTTGAAGCTGCTGCGGATAAATGGTCAAGCAGTTTTTCAAACGTCTTGATGTACCTTGCATCGTCAACCGCTTCTCTGAAACCTTTATGAATTAAAGTGCTTACCGGTCCGTTATTCGTTCTCCCCGTTGATCGGCCAATGGTTGTTGCCTGCCCTCCAAAGGTCAAAGGAGAAAAAATATCGTCTTTATCTTTGTGAGCAGTATCATGGTTCCAGATTGCCCAGTAGAATGTTCCTTTGGCATCGTATACCCATGGGATAATTCCGATTGAAAAACGCGGTTTCCCGGGAGAACCATAAAAATTAAAGCCGCCGTGGTAGGTGAATAATTTTCGGTTTGCCGCTTTACATGCCTCATATTTTTCCATTGATGGGCAATTGGTGCTCCAAACATGATGGTGGTGGGATAATTTTTTCTCGTCATCTTTGTGGTAAAATACGCCAAACGTCTGAAGTTCAGGAACTTGCTTCTCAACTATGGGGAATACTTTATTATACCAGTTTAGCCGTTCAGGTCTTGGCCTGTGATCAGGTTCATCTAATATCACAGCCAGAATATCTTCATGGCCACATGATTTCATCTGGTCATAAAACTGCTTCAAAGTTTGACGGAGGTATTTTTTAAAGGGGGCTGTTAAATCTGTTGCACCGTATTGCCCGCGATATTTGATGTCCCGTCCCCCCGTAATGGTGGGGCGATTCAGTAACGAAAAAATATCATTAATTAATTTGGGTGTGTTTCCCCCGAGAAAAACCGTGTGCGGGCCTGTCATCCCGACATTATCCAACATCTTAAGATAGTTAAGGGAGGGGGAAAAGTCAGCTGAAATCTGCCCATTTTCCAAGCGCAGGCGATACCCGCTGCTTGTCCACCATGACACTTGGGTGTGTCCATGCTCAACCAGGTTTTCCGCCTCTTTCTTATCAATAAATTTTGAAATATATGCCCCCCTGGACCACTCTCGGGCCTCATCCAGTTCAAAAGGCAATACTCTAATTTCTATAGGGATTTGTGACACTATCTCTCTTTTGGATTTAATTATAATATCCCCGCAGTATTTACCGGAAGGGGTGGACTTAGAGGTATAAATATCCAGCCATAACGCCTGTGAGGTCTTTTTTTCAACATCAATCCATGGAAGATCAAGCAGTGCGGCCGGTTCCTCTTCGTAAAGGAAAGAATGCTGGTTGTTTTGCGGCCGGACATCGATATCCATATCAGCAGAGACTTTAGTCGACGGTTTTTTCTTTGTCACCACGTTGTAAACAAAATAAGTTCTGATATTTGGACCGGTCCCTTTAATAACGTGTTTGCCGTTTTCATGGATAAGGTCCGTGATATGATAGTTTAATTGGTTAATCTTCTCAGGGGACCATATACCGATCTGGGCTGATTCCCACTCGTTTTTGGCAGATTTAAGCCTTACCACGTCAATAGGCCCTTTATCTTCTACGGGGGGGAGATATTTTTTTACTTTCTTTAAAATTCCAGCATTGAAAATATACAGTTCCCCGGGGCCTGATTGCATCTCCGGTTTTGATATCCGTTCTCCTCTGTTCTTCAATTGAGCAACTGCGTCACTATGCCTTTGGACCGCTGCCAGAGAGGCGTCCCGTTCCCAGAAAATGTTGAAATTAAGCGTTGATCCCTGGGCTGGGCTGCTGACAAAGATAAAAAATAAAAGGGGAAATAAGGCAACGCTTATTTCCCCTTTTAACATGTTAGTTTTTAGTGCTGATATATATTTTTTTATTGTATGCCTCCTTCCGGGCGGTCAATATCGGAATCTCCCTTTGTAACAAACCAGTTCTCCGCGTCAAGAATATTTTTCTTTTCATTCCCATCGGTATCTCTTGAATAAATAAGGAAATATCGTTCAGGATCCCGTTTAAGAAACCCGAACTGTTTCAGTGCGTTCTCAATATCTTTGCTGATAATTTCAAAAGTGATCGCATCATAATCTAATTTGATCACTTCTGTGCGTATCGCTTCCAGAAGACTGAGAACCATTTTAAGGTCTGAAATTGCCGTGACCAAATCGACAATAAAGGCTCTTTTGTATTTATACGGCGTGTGAGGCCCTGTGTCTCTAAGCATCAGTACGGCGGTGGCCACTACTTTGCTGCCTTGCGTCATTTCAAAACATTTGAAGGTTTGGCCCGGTTGCTCTACGTACTTCCAGTTCAGGTAAGATGCATTCCTGACAACCGCACATTTATAATCAGATTTTACCTCTTCCCATAATGCATCATGGCGTTCACTGAATTGATCGATTTCATTCACATCAAGATCTAATAGTTTTGACCTGGTTTTTTTGTTTTTTGTATAGGTCAATAATTGAAGGCCTGCACCTGCTGTTTTTGCCAGCAGAGGGTTCATTTTCCCTTTAAGCATTTTCCCTGGCCGCAGGGGAAACACATATACCTGGAGAGGGGCGACCTGCTGCCACCCAAGACTGAAAAGGATGGATCGCATCTCGCTTGTCTGCCCCAATGAAAAACTCAAAGACAGGTCTTCTTTGGCTTTCATCATTATGACCGGCCCAATCCCTTTATCCCTGCATGATTTCAGGACCATCGTGTCGACACACCAGGCCGTGGGGACATTGTTTCCCATCAATTTGGCCTGGACTGGTATGCCGCCGGTGTATCCGATGACATTGTCCGCCTCCATGTAATTCCACATTATAGGTGCAGATTTCAGCCGTTTTGCAGACTCAAGGTACATCCACTGCCATCTGGGTTCAATAAGATCTTGGGTCCTGTTAGGCCACGCTTTGTGAAAAAAATCAAGGATCTGACCTTCCAAGGTATCGCTATACCCGACAATGGGTCCTTCAGATTTGTCGGTTTTACTTAAATTTTTCATTGGGGCCGTATCAGACAGGTCGTCCAGCAGTTTGCCGGCAAGGGCGGTCATATTAGGGTAATCATGGATGATAATCAGTCCCTTTAATCCCAGGTTTTTTTGAATACTCATGGAAAGCTCCGCCGCAACCAGGGAGTCCACGCCAATCGATGTAAAATCATTTTCTATTGAAATCCCGATGCCGTCTTCATAGCCCAGTAACCGGCTGATTTCATCTGATAGAAGCGAAATTAACCGGCCTTTTTTACTCTGGTCGTCTAATTTAGAAATAATTTTAACCCAGGGAAGCTGGGTGTTGCTTCCATCCGACTGATCCAACCCCGTCGTTTCAGGCCTTAACAAAGAGATCAACGGCCTGGATCGTCTGGCTTCATAAATTTTTGAAAAAA
>JAKSBO010001175.1 GCA_022361095.1 Desulfobacterales bacterium
AGCAGGTCCGGCGTTTATGATCATCCTGTGCTACATTATCAAGAAATTTACGAAGTTTGATACAGGTTGGGAAGCCATGCAGACCTTGTCAAAAATTGTCTGCTACGCCATCATTGCCAACCTGTTCTTCTTTGCCTGTGAATGTTTTGTGGTTTACTACTCCGGTATCCCCGGCCATAAGTCCCATATGCAGTACCTGCTGTTCGGCCTGCACGGCCATAACATGATGGTTCCCTGGATGTGGAGCGCCCTGGCCCTCATGGGTATAGGCGCCATTTTCCTGTTGATTCCCAAACTGAGAAACAACAAAGCCCTGTTGCCCGTCACCTGCGCTATGATCTTTTTTGGTGCATGGATTGACAAGGCCCTTGGCATGATCGCCGGTGGTTTTGTACCGTCTCCCCTGCACCATGTGAATGAATACGCCCCCACACTCCAGGAAGGCATCATTGCCCTGGGTGTTTACGGCACAGGCTTTTTTGTACTGACCATCCTGTACAAACTCGCCACCACAGTTAAAGAAGAGGTTCGCGGATAGTTTAAACACATTTATCTGCAATATTTAGCTGATATTATTGAGGGGGGCTTTTTGAATAAAAAGCCCCCCTCATTTTGTTAAGGAACTACTTTTGGGGTTTTCTGTTTTTCAAAATATTATTGTCACATCGGATGCACCTGTTGAAGCGTTAAAAAATAAAATTCTTACCGCCCTGTTTTCTAATAATACCCATCGTCTCAAAGGGCTTCTTGAACAGGCCAATGACACGGCAAAAGATCCTGAACTCGGCGAAACGGATGAAAAATATCTGCGCCAGGCACTGACCGCCCTTGTTAAATATAAGCCGCTGATCAACGATCATCCGACTCTGAACAAACAGGCGGCACAGCTTAAAAATTTGCTTGCAGACAAAGTCCGCCAGGCCGATCCCGGCCACATGACATACGAACATTGGGAAAACCAACTGGACATCGCCCCCTGGCAGCGCCCCTGCATATTCAGTGAGGCCATTACCTTCCAGATGACCTCCGGCTGCTCCAATTTCTGCCGGCGCTGCAATGAGTGGGCCCTGCCAAAAGTCAGAAACCATTTCAGCTATGATGCGGTGAATACCTTTATGGATACGTTTCTGGCACATGGTAACACAGACCTAGCCCTCTACGGCGGATCAGACCCCCTGGACTGGTGTGATGATTCCCGTGACATCACCCATGTACTGAGCCGCCTTGGGGAGACCTGCAATTTCAGTTTGCTGACCAAAATACCAAAGGGAAAAGGCAACCTGGCAAAAGCATTAACAAAGGCCGGCATTCCCATGTCCGTCAGCCTGACCGGCCGCAACCGGGACAGAATCTTTGGCCTTGAACAGCAAATGGGACACGCCTTTACCAAACAACATGCCACAGCCGACCTGTTGATCCCTGCAGGGCTTGATGAAGACTTTTCCACGGTCAAGCCCTCTATAACAGACAGCTACGGCACGGAAATCTCCCCGGACGGATGTTTTGTGATCATCCCGGCATTTACCAGTGCATTGCACCCTTTTGGCCATAAAAAAATCCGAATCACATCCAAAACCACATTTATCCCCAGAAAAAAAATCGGCCGCCCTGCCCTATTAGTGGACTATTTCAAACCCCTTGAAGTGGTCACGGAACAGGGGAATTCCATTTTGCCCTGGCTTTTGGATGTCCAGGCAGAAAACATCCTTTTTGATAACGGCCGGGATGAACTGACCCCGCCGGGTATGAGAAGCATCAGGGAATATTTTGATATTTTTTCAGACAAGGCACGGCTTAAAAGAAAAAGTTTAATCCCTTCGGTGGTCAAACGGATAAAAGCCAAGTATCTAAATACCCACAGCTTACATGATCTTTGCCCCCTCAAAAAAAATGCCATGAAAAACGAAATCCTGGATCATGTCCGGTTTACAAGAAAAGATGTCGTGGCACAGGCAAGAACCTGCAGCATCTCTTTCTTCCTTGCCGCTATTTGCGCCTATGTCCAACACCAACCTGTAAAATGCAAAATCATCCGGCACCTGACCTTGCAGGAGTTTAAGCAGCTTAAAAAAGAAATCCGAAATCCGGACTTAGACCCCATTGCCCAAACACTTGAAAACCCCGGCTTCGATCCATGGCCCCTGTTCAGGTATTATGCCCTGGGCCTTGTCCACCACGGTCCCATAAAACAGGTGGAGCAATTTATCCAGGCCTGTCCCGCCGTATTTCACCCGGAAAAGGACCGGTTTATTCCGGCGGCTTTAGCCCCATAGACAAAATACAGAAGGCTTTCTGCCTTTTAAGTTGCCTCTTTTGTTATGCCGATGGCACTTATTTAATATAAAACGATTCAAAGCATTCTCGAAGGAGAGCCTATCAAGCTTTGAAGCCTATTTTAGAGCCCACGAAGAGCCATAAAAACATCAGCAGCCGGAATTTGCGGGCTTACTTTGAACAATCAGGCAAAAACCGTTTGACTCAAATTGCGCCCCCTTGATATACACACAACACTAAAATTATCCTTTCATCGTGATACTAATTCACGGCATGAAAAAATATTTTAAACCGGTTTATACAATCAACCAGGAATTTTGTTATGTCTGCTGAAGAAAATATCTGTCCCAAATGTAATTCACCCTATGCCTATACCGATGGCCTGTTGTGGATCTGCCCCGAATGCACCCATGAGTGGACACCGGATCAGGCATCGGATACCCCGGCAGAAGAGGCCCCGCGATTCATAGATGCCAACGGCAATCCTCTGCAGGACGGTGATACGGTAACCACCATCAAAGATCTTAAGGCCGGCAAGGATACAATGAAACTGGGGACAAAGGTCAAGAACATCAAACTCCTTGATGACCCTGTGAACGGCCACGATATTTCCTGCAAGATCCCGGGGGGTGGGGCCATGTACCTCAAGTGCTCCGTGGTGAAAAAAGCCTAGTGGATCCGGGCGGGGGCTGCCATGGCCCCTGCCATTGGTTTGAACCCTTTTAGGGGTGGCCGGCCAGGCGGAATACCTTGAGGAGTTTTCCGGTGGTGGTGCCCTGGATTAACAGGGTGACCAGGATCATGAACA
>JAKSBO010000482.1 GCA_022361095.1 Desulfobacterales bacterium
GGCGAAGTCTTTGAATTTAAATTGGTAGCCTCCAGTTGCGAGTGATTGGAAATAGAATCCGGTGGTTGAAGATTCAGCAACACGGTCAATATCGCCGAAGACAATGCGACGGTTATTTTCGTAAAAATTAACACCGCCGCCAATAAGTCCAGATGCGTAGAAGCCTTCTTCGTTGAACCACGTCATATAAATGCCAGAGTTGACAGTATTGGCATAGTTAGAGCCTTGTCCACCGTCAACGGTTGTGCCAGTGTTGGAATAACCTGCAAACGCACCTGCTGCGAGTGTGTCGAGAATACGATAGTCGAAACCGAAGGTAACGCCAGCTGTTGTAAACTCGTAACCAGCCTGACTAAGCGCTGGATTGAAATCACCAAAGGTGCCGAAACCGGAAATCCAACTGCTCCACAAGCCTTTTTTAGCACCTCCGAAACGAAATATTTCCTGTTGTTGTTCGAGTAACTGGGAATTTTGTAGAGCGATGATGTATTGCTCCTCAGGGTCTACAGGATTGGTCCAGTCATAAGGTGTTTTAAGTGAAAGATTGTTGCTGAAAGAAGCAGGGGTGCCATAACGCAGTTCGCCAATGCGGCCGGTGATATTGTTATTCTGAACATCAATGCCCTTGTAAGTTGCTTGCGATTGTGTAACTAAATAATTGGGAACGATTTGTTCAAAGGCTGTAATGAGTTGTTGAGTATTGAGTGTTTCGAGTTGGTCAATGACATCGGCAAGATCGCCGGTGGGTGAGTTGTTACGAATGCGTTCAAAGGCTTGAGCGGCGAAGACAAGGTTGCGGGCGGTGACGACGTTAGCGATGTCTTCAGCGAGAACGTTAACGATTAAGCTGTTGCCTACAACTTCCTGTTCAATTGTGAACATTGCTGGAAGTAAGCTGATTGCGCTAGGAAATAGTCCGGGGATACCAGTGGTTGATGTCATGACTGTGAAAGAATCACCGACAGCGGGTGTGTAGGTATCGAGCGGCGTAACAAGAAGGAAACCGGAAAGATCAACGATGTTGCCGGTGATTTCGATGACGTCATTACCGGTGCCTGCTCCAGCAGTCGAGGCGATTTCCATATCGTAAATACCGGTTCCAAAATCAAGCGAGCCGGTGATACTTAAGCTGCCGACAGATCCCCGCCCTGTTGCACCGGATGAGACGCGACCAAAGATGGTGACATCACTGATAATTGTGCCAGTGCCTGCAAGTACACCATTACCAAAGGAGTTAATTTCATCTGCGGTTGTTGAGCCGGTGATGGAGACTGTTCCCGTAGAAACTCTCACTTCACCAGGGATTGTATTTGTACCAGCAAGCGTCGAAATTCCGCTATTGATGTTGAAGACGCCGCCGGTTGTGCCGGTGATGTTGCCGGAGAGCGTAAAGTCGTTGCTGCCTTCGAGTGAAAGACCTAGAGAGTTGTCGAGGTCGATGTTGTTGGCGACGTTGATGCCGTCGACTGTTGCGGAGAAGTCGCTGCCACTGGTGATGGTGATGTCGCCGGTGCCGAATGCGGTGTCGTTGCCGATGAAGATTTCGGCGTTGTCAAGGGTGGTGCCGCCGGTGTATGTGTTTGCACCGGAGAATGTGAAAGTGGCTTGGTTTTGTGCGGCGAAAGCGCCATCGCCGGAGATGACACCAGTGAGGAAGAAGGGGCGATTGGTT
The DNA here is from genome assembly GCA_022361095.1 of Desulfobacterales bacterium. Classification (GTDB taxonomy): domain Bacteria; phylum Desulfobacterota; class Desulfobacteria; order Desulfobacterales; family Desulfobacteraceae; genus Desulfobacter. Next base: position 1,673 of record JAKSBO010000482.1, read on the forward strand.
GAGCTGTCGACACTGAGCGTTTGACCGGATGCGATTGCGATGTCGTTTGCGACGGTGAGGTTGGCGCCTACAGGCTCAAGGGTTGTTGAACCGGAGATGGTGATGTCGCCTGTGCCGAAGGCTGAGCTTGATCCGAAGAAGACTTCACCGCCGGAAAGGGTTGTTCCGCCGGTGTAGGTATTGACGCCGCTGAGAACGGTTGTGGCGGTGCCATTTTTGGCGAATGATCCGGTACCTGAGATGACGCCGGAGAGTGTTGTGCTGATGGAGCCGGTTGATTCGTCGGTAAAGGTGACGCCGGTGATGGCGATGTTGTTGGCGATGGTGAGGTCACCGCCGGATTCGTTGGAGAAGGAACTGCTGAGTGTTGAGACGGAGACATCACCGGTGCCGAAGGAGGTGTTGGTGAAGAGGCCAAAGTTAGCGGTGCCGGTGCTGACGACGCCGCCGGTGAAGGTGTTGGCGGCGCGGAGGTTGATGTCGCCTCCGGAGTTGGAGAGGATGTTGCCGGAGCCGGAGATGACGCCTTGGAAGTCGGTGAGGCTACCGCCTTGAACGGTGAGTGTGGTGGAAGGCAAAGCGAACGTGCCGGTGAAGACTAGATCGCCATTGATCGCATTGGTTGTGAGGGTGGTGCCTGCACCGATGACGGGAACGGAGATCGTGGTGGTGCCTGTTTTGTCGTTGGTGATAAAGCCGCCTGTTTGGAATGAGAATGATCCGGCACCAGTGAATGTGTAGTCGCCATCGGTACCGGCAGCGGTGGTGGTGAAGCCGTTGATGTTGATGTAGGTCAGATCAACATTGGTGATATTGAAGGGTGAGGCGCCGTTGCCGGATGCGATGTCGAGAAAGCCGCCTGCAACATCAGCGGGTGGGGCGTTGCCGCCGGACCAGTTCGCGCTGTTGGTAAATACGTTGTCGGCAGTACCCTGGAAGGTGAAGGTTGTTTGTGCATGGATGATGTGTGGCAGGAACCCAAAAAACAATAACACCACAATTACTTTAAATTGTTTTTGCAACAACAAGGCATGTAAATGAATGGTGAATTTAGATCGAACCATGATTGATCTCAATATCAGAAAGTAAATCTGACACCTGCGTAGAGGTTATTAACAAGAAACTGGTTGGGGATGAAGTTGACGTTGTATTGCACAGAAAAACTGACAGGCGATTTTTGTGAAATGCCGATAAGGTTAACGCCAATTAAGCCGGAATCGCGTGAGGGGCTAATGCCGGTGTAGGCGAAAGATTCATTGGCCGCGGGAATGCCAATGTTGGTGGTTTGAAAATTTGAGAGATATTCGTGTTGCCAAAAACCAACGAGCTCTGGAACGAGAAGAAGCTCTGGCGTTTCATATTCGTAGGTAAGCCGACCGCCTACACGCGTCACAAATGAATTGCCTTGAAAATGGCCCACGTCAAGATTAAGTGAGTCGGCACGAGATTCCGAGTGTGAGCCGATCTGCAGGTTCGCATATTGAAGGGCAATCTGTGGGCCAAATCCCCAGTTGCCGGAGGTAAACTCGTAACCGCCGGTGGCAAGTGCTTGGAGATAAAAGCCGGTCGCGGATGATTCTGCAACACGGTCAATGTTGCCGAAGCGGATGCGACGATTGTTCTCGTAGAAACTTACGCCCCCGCCGAAAAGGCCTGTCACGTAAAAACCTTCTTCGTTAAACCAGGTCATGTAAAGGCCAGTGTTAATGGTGTTGGCGTAGTTACTGCCCTGCCCTTCATTGACGGTGGTGCCGGTGTTCGCGTAGCCGGCAAAAGCACCCGCAGCCAGTGTATCGAGAATGCGGTAATCAAAGCCGAGCGTGACGCCACCGGTGTTGAACTCGTAGCCAGCCTGACTGAGCGCGGGGTTGAAGTCGCCAAAGGTGCCGAAACCGGAAATCCACGCCCCCCAGATATCGGAGCTGGTGCCGGAAAATCGGTTGATCTCCTGTTGCTGCTCAGCCGACTGTTGACTCTGTAGCGCAATCATGTATTGCTGTTCGGGGTCAATGGGGTCTTTCCAGTCGTAGGGGGTCTTTAGCGTGAGGTTATCTGAAAAATTTGCAGGCAAACCATATCGGAGCTCGTTGAGGCGGCCGTTGATGTTGTTGTTCTGCACGTCGATGCCGCGGAAAGTGGCCTGGGATTGGGTGACGAGGTAGTTGGGAACGATCGCTTCAAAGGCGTTGATGAGTTGCGGGGCATTGAGCGTTTCCAATTGGTCAATGATCGTGGCGAGGTCGCCTGTGGGTGAGCTGTCGCGGATTCGATCGAAGGCTTCGGCGGCAAAAACTAGGTTGCGTGCGGTGACAACATTGGCAATGTCTTCGGCAAGAATATTCACGATCAAACTGTTGCCAACAACCTCTTGTTCAGCCCTGAACATTGCTGGAAGCAAGTTGATCAAGTTGGGAAATAGCCCGGGGATACCTGTTGTTGATGTCAAGACGGTAAAGGAGTCACCGACGGCGGGTGTGTAGGTATCGAGCGGCGTAACAAAAAGGAAACCATTAAGATCAACGATGTTGCCGGTAACTTCGATGAGGTCATTACCGGTACCTGCACCTGCGGTAGAGGCGATTTCCATGTCGTAGATGCCAGCTCCAAAATCGAGCGAGCCAGTGATATCGAAGCTTCCGATGGATCCCCTACCCGTCGCACCGGGCGAAACGCGGCCAAAGATGGTGACATCACTGACGATAGTGCCGGAGCCTGCAAGCACACCATTGCCGAAGGAGTTTACTTCATCAGCGGTCGTTGAGCCGGTGATGGAGAGTGTTCCGGTAGAGACTCTGACTTCGCCAGGGATTGTATTTGTGCCGGCAAGCGTCGATATACCGGTATTGATATTGAAGACGCCGCCGGTTGTGCCGGTGATGTCGCCGGAGAGGGTAAAGTCGTTGCTACCTTCGAGTGAAAGACCTAGAGAATTGTCGAGGTCGATGTTGTTGGCGACGTTGATGCCGTCGACTGTTGCGGAGAAGTCGCTGCCGCTGGTGATGGTGATGTCGCCAGTGCCGAAGGCGGAGTCGTTGCCGATGAAGATTTCAGCGTTGTCAAGGGTGGTGCCGCCGGTGTATGTGTTTGCGCCGGAGAATGTGAAAGTGGCTTGGTTTTGTGCGGCAAAAGCGCCATCGCCGGAGATGACACCAGAGAGGAAGAAGGGGCGATTGGTTGAGCTGTCGACACTGAGCGTTTGACCGGATGCGATTGCGATGTCGTTTGCGACGGTGAGGTTGGCGCCTACAGGCTCAAGGGTTGTTGAACCGGAGA
>JAKSBO010000546.1 GCA_022361095.1 Desulfobacterales bacterium
AACCCCATCAAGGCATCAAAAAGACGAACTTAATAACGGCCATGGCCGACCTGGTCTATCAACACCCAGGCTCGCCCCAGAACAAAACATGAAAGAAACTTAGTAATTTATTGATACTTTCATATAAAAAAGCAAAACCCTTCACGCAAGTAATTATTTAAGTACCGGCCTTAGCGTTGTCGCCCGGCAAGGCAGACGGCTTACCAGGGTTGCGGATACGATCTGTTTTTCCCAAAACCGCTAAAAAACCGGTAAGTTCCACCTATCTTTATTTTTCAACTTCATATATCATTAAATTTTTACAATGGGTGTGATAATTGATTATAAATCAGACCCATAAAGTTAAATAAATGAGGCAGAAGATGACTGATATTGATATCAACAAATCTCACAACTTGGAAATAACCGACGCCCGGGCACGCCTTGAAAAAATGGCCGGCGGGCTTCAGACCCAATACGGCATAAAAAGCGCATGGACCGGTAACACGGCAATCCTTTCCGGAACCGGATTGAAAAAAGGACAGGTTGAATTGACTGACGGCGCAATTAACGTTCAGATCACCCTGGGCTTGCTGGCAAAAGCCATGAAAGGCACGATCCAAAAGCAGGTAAGCATCGCCTTGGATAATGCCCTGTCCTGATAAGTTGATGTTCTGAGTTTGGCTTTAAAACCATGACCTCTTCTCTTGCCATATCCGCCAAAATGACGGCGCTTATTGATTCCATGCATAACCCGGTGTTTGTGATTGATGAATCGGGCCGCCTGGCCTGGTGCAACCAACCGGCAGAGCAGATTGTTGATCAGTCAAGGGCAGCGATGCTCGGCCGGCCTTTGACCGACATTTTAAAAAAATCCATGCTGCACAATATTCTGAAAACCGGCAAATCGGAATCGGTTCAGAAAATTGCCATTGGAGACAAAACTTATGTGTCCAATCGAACGCCCATTCTCATGGGCAAAAAAATTGTCGGGGCCATGGCCGTACTCCAGGACATCTCCGAGCTGGAACATATTTCATCCGAACTTAAAGCCACCAGGAGCCTGAGCAACGAGCTTACCGCCATCATTGAATCCTCCTTTGACGGCATCTATGTCACGGACGGGAAGGCGCGGACCATCCGGCTGAACAGGGCCTATGAAAAACTCACGGGCCTTCGGCGTGAAGAGCTTTTAGGCCGGACCATGCATGATCTTGTGGCCGAAGGTTTCTTTAACGAATCCGTGACCCTGAAAGTACTGGCATCCCGCCGGCCCGAATCGTTGATGCAGCAGGTGCGGTCCGGAAAGACATATATGGTGACAGGCACCCCGGTATTTGATAAATCCGGAGAGATCAGCCTGGTGGTCACCAATGTAAGGGATGTGACCGAACTGCACAGCCTGCAGCGGCGCATGAAAAATATGGAGTCGATGCAAACCCGGTACCTGGCTGAATTGACCCGGCTGAAAAATCAGGCCCAGGCCGATGACAAGCATATTGTCATTTCAAAAAAGATGATGGATGTCCATGCATTGGCCCTGCGCCTGGGCAAAGTGGATTCCACTGTATTGATCCAGGGGGAATCCGGGGTGGGCAAAGAGGTGGTGGCGGACATCATCCATTCTGCCAGCCCCAGAAAAGACAAACCCATGATGAAAATCAGTTGTGCCGCCATCCCCGGACAGCTCCTGGAATCCGAGTTGTTCGGTTACGCCGAAGGGGCGTTCACCGGGGCAAAAAAATCTGGACGGCCCGGGCTGTTTGAGATGACGGACAGGGGTACGCTGCTGTTGGACGAGATCGGCGAGATGCCCTTGGGGCTGCAAGCCAAGCTGCTGCGGGTGGTCCAGGAAAAGCAATGCGTCCGCATCGGCAGCAGCAAGCCGGTTTGCGTGGATGTCCGAATCCTTGCAGCCACCAACCGGGATCTCACGCAGATGGTGGCCCAAAAAGAGTTCAGGAAAGATCTGTTTTTCAGGCTCAATGTGGTACCGGTCCATATCCCTCCCCTGCGGGAGCGAAAAGAGGCTATCCCCGAGTTTGTCCAGCATTTTTTAAAGCAGTTTAATGAAAAATACGGTTATGATAAATATTTTTCCCCCCGGGCCATGGATTGCCTGTGTGATTATGACTGGCCCGGAAA
>JAKSBO010000830.1 GCA_022361095.1 Desulfobacterales bacterium
ACTGTGCGGCAGACCTGTTTCTGTCTTTCGACCATGCGACCGGAGTAGAGGACTCGAAACGTTCCACCGGCATAGAAAATGGTATCTTCGGGTAAAAAGACAGGGGATGGAATCTGTTCCACAGCGGATAGGGGAACCGGTACCTTGCGAATCATCTCCACTGCCTGGGCGGATACACCGACAAAGGCTGTCTGCCGGAAGCTTTCTCGACCAAAGGCAAACTCTTCCAGAACCCCCTCGTGGAAGGCATCCACATTTCGAATGACCCCAACGGTAGGAATGCCGGCATCCTTGCACCAGCAGGCCGCAAAATAGGCCGCCGGCATGAGATTGGGCACAAAAATATCAGGGGGATTCTCCCGGATCTGCCCAAGCAGCCAGCGCACCCTCAGTTCGGTGGTGGAATGGTAAATGGCAGACCGGCAAGAGATGCCACCGGCCTCAAGCGCCCGGATGGTCGGACACTGTATGTGAGGGGCAAAGGTTAAGAAAAGGCAGCGGACCTCCACCCCACAGGATTTGAGGGCAGGCAGCAGCCGGATGAGTCCGGCATTGGGCCCCCCAACGTAGCCGGGCCGGTCATATGCACAGAAGGTGACACGCATGTTTAAGCCCTTCTGACGCATTTAATGACCACGCGGGGACAGAACAAATCCTCATCTGCATAACCTTCCCAATACGGGTGCAGGCGCCTGGGCCGCACAATACGAACATCTCTCTCTAAAACAAGACATTCAAATCCAACCTGTTCAAAAAAAGTAATGAAATCGCAAGGCCTAAGCAGGTTGGTCCCCTTATCCAAAGCGGCCCATTCTTGGGGGGAATGGCGTAAAAATTCGAAATGAATGTGAGAAAGGTCCTCATGGTCCTGGGTTCCGATTTCATGGACCATGACACCGCCCGGCCTGATGATCCTCCCAAGTTCACGTGCCAGGACCGGCATATTGTCTATATGCTCGAGCACCATGCGGGAAAAACAAAAATCAATGGAATCGGACTCAAATTTTGCTTCTTCCAACCGGCAGTGGAAAAACTGTGGTGGCTGGGCATCACCTTCAAAAACCGGGACAGGCGAAAGGCCAATTTCCGCCAGCATACTTAGAAAGTCCCGAGCCGTTTGAACACCTTCTTGTGAATGCTTTAATAGGTCCACCCCTCTTGTCTGGGAAAAGGCCAATCCCACCAATTGAGCAGTTATGCCTGTCCATCCGTAACCTATCTCCAATGCCGTTTTTTTTTTGTCAGGAAAATGGGGGGCAAGATAGCGTGCATGGTTGATGTGCATGGCTAATCGGATGGATGGCTCCCACCGGCTCATCATTGCCAGACCCGTCTCGAGAGGGGCCATGTCCTCTATGGTGTATTCATCCTGAATGAATGATCTGTAAGCCGCCCTGTCGAACCGATGTTCAGGAGGACAAACAGCAAGGAAACGCTCAAAGACGTTTACAGGTACAGCATTGGGCTTTCCGGCAAAAAGTAATTCCCAAAGAAAACGTTCGCCACTCTCCTCCAGACCGGTTAACGGTTGAAGTGTAAAACGGCCTTCGTGATCCGCTTCTCCTAATTTGGCAGGAAAAACGAAAGGGGGGACTGGTCGCTCCATATTTTCAACCAGGGCTTGACTTACCCGACGGTTGATAACCATAAAAAATTTCGGGGGAATGACGTCCTGGGTGAAAACCAGGTCAGCATGACCTTCTGTCACTGTACGTATAGCATGCTTTAGGGCTCTATATTCGGGAAGCAGACTGTACGCGGTCAGCACCACAACAGTATCAACTTTCATCCAATCCATGAGTTCAACTAATCGGTGTTGAGGCTGATCGTATTTGCTGATGCAGAGGTTGAAGCCCTCTGACTTAAGGTCTGAAACGATTTGTGATGGAACGACATTGGGAATAGACAGGATGCTTTGAGAGATCACACCGATTTGGGACAAGGCATCCAGGGTTTGAACAAGGGCATTTCTGCCTTGCGCCTGGATGAGACACGGATCATCGTCATTAAAGGGACGCGCCAAGATAATGCAGACTGGCCTGATCATAAGTTGTGCTCTCAATTTGTTCCCAGGTAAACGACACGCGAAGGCGATACCTCGGCTAACTTCCGTACTGAACTAAAACGTTGTTTCAGAGCATTGACCAATCTCGTTTCAGTATAGTCGTTGAAAGAGCGTCCATGCATGATTTCTGCTTTTTCTTTATATCCAGGATTGTGAATAAATTCGATAAAAAGCGCCTTTCTGGCTGCCATGGCCAAATAGTCCACCATTGATGCCAGTGAAATGAAAGCCCCGTCCATCAGGTAAAGGTGATGGATGACGGCGAAGGCCGATACTACATCCGAATCCGTTAGAGGAAAATTCGGGTTGAATCGTGCCCTAATGACCCTAGCGTTTTTCGTTCCAACAACCTTGAACACATGCTCGGCCTGAAGTCGGAACGTTCCTTTTTTTTCAATGCCGATGCAGGGTTTATCAGTCAGCAATGCAGCTTTGGCTACAAAAAACCCCATATTAGATCCTATATCAAGATAGCTCGAACCGGATACAATCCGCTCGAATTCTTCGGCAATCAGGGAATACTTATGACCTGTAGGTCCGGCCCCTTCAATTTTGCCTCGCTTGTAGCGAAAGTTTTGATACAGACGTTCCTGGAACCAAGGCTCCGCAGCCGATTCTTTGATCGGGTAAGCGCTGGGAAGTGAAGTAAGGCCGTGAGCTTGAGCAGATACGTCATTAGGAAGAACCGGTGGATTTGGAGCATATTTTTGGGCAAGCCTATGG
>JAKSBO010001111.1 GCA_022361095.1 Desulfobacterales bacterium
AGGTGGATGGCCGGCATGACCATGTGCGAAGGCCTTTGCCCGGCAAGCTGGATGATCCATTCGCCCAGATCGGTCTCGCCGACAGATATTCCGGCCTTTTCCAGGTGCGCGTTCAGGTGGATCTCTTCGGTGGCCATGGATTTGGATTTGACCACGGTTTTGACGTCATTTTCCCTGGCAACCTTGAGAATATAGTCGCGTACATCGGCCGGGTTTTTGGTCCGGAACACTTTGGCACCGGCTTTTTCGGCATTTGTTTTGAACAGGGCGCACAATTCGTCCAGGTGCTTGGCTGCATAAGCTTTACGCTCTGCAATGGTGCTGCGCAGGGTTTCAAAGTCAATGCCTTCGTATGCCTTGGCCCGGTTGACCTTATAGCTTTCCGAAAAATTACCCAGGGCGCCGGTCAGGTTGGTGTCGTTGATGGCCCGGTCTATGGATTTTTTAAATGTATGTTCCATCAGTTACTCCCTTCCAGATCGTCTATCAAAACAATAATCAGCCTTTTGGGGCCATGGACGCCGATAGTCAGAACCCGTTCGATGTCGGCGGTTCGGCTGGGGCCGGTAATCATGGCAATATAATTCATCTGTTGGGGGCTTAGAATTTCAAGTAAAGCAGCCATATCCGGAAGCAGGCCGTCTGAGGGGAGCAACGCGATATGAATTTCAGGCAGGGTAGAGGCCAGCCGTTTATCGATGGATGTGGCATCCTGAACCAGTGTGCCGGTATCTGCCAGGGCCCAATCAACCTGGCTGATACCGATACGGGCGTTGGCAGCCAGTTCACGGCTGATGTCAAATGAAAATCCGTGGATCCGATGCAAGAGGTCTTTATCCGTATTTTCAAAAAACGGAGCGTCTGCCACGACCGCATAGTCCCCGGGCCTGTCACTGATCTGTTCCTGTTTCATGACATCCATAATAAAATCCAAGGCCGCTCCCCGGGTGGGAAAGCGAAACACTTCGGCGCTTACGCTTTCCGCCTTGGTCTTGAATTGATCGTACATGGTCACTCCTTTTAATATATAATTTGTCTTACCAATTTTAAGAGATGCTATAATGCATTAAAAATATTGTCAATTAATTTGTCTTACCAATTTTCCGAGAGTGGGCGGCCTGGGTTCTATATTTGGCTTTGCATGAAAAGTTGCTGAAAATCACCATCTATGATTTAAATGGTAAGACAAATTTATGAACCTATGATTCGGGATGCACGATAAATGACATTCAAACCGGTCAAACCCAAAAAAATTTCAACCCAGATTGCGGAGCAGATTCGTGAATCCATCCTGCGCGGAGAGTTTTCGCCCGGAGAAAAGCTTCCGCCTGAACGGAAATTGACACAGATGTTCGGGGTTTCAAGACCCTCCGTGCGGGAAGCCCTGAACATGCTGGCCTCTTCCGGTTTGGTGGTGTCGTATCAGGGGGGCGGCACAGTGGTGCAATCGTTAATTGATACCGAGCAGGACAATGCACTGGGAGAGCTTATCCGCACCCGGAGGGCGTGTGCGTTGGAGGTGATTGAGGTGCGCAAAGGCATGGAGGCTCTAACAGCCTATTATGCGGCACAGCGCGCCACACCTGAAGATATTGCCCGCATGGAAGAGGTTCTGAGCCGGATGGATGTGCAGCTCAAAAACAAAAAGCCGCTGGAAGATTTGGATGCCAAGCTGCACCTTCAGATTGCCCGGGCCACACACAACGTTATCTGGCTTCACCTCATGCAGGGGATTTTTGATGCCATGAAGGAGTTCCAGCGCGGCGTCTGGCATAATGTTTACTCCCAGGGTGACGATACCAGGCACTTATTTGACCACCACAGACGTATTGTTACGGCCATTGGCGATCATAATGCAGATGCAGCCCGCAAGGCCATGACCGAACACCTGGATTTTGCTGAAAAAAGGTGCACGGATTACATTGCTTTTAATTCTTCATGACAAGCAACAGCCCCCGTCCTAACAAAAAAGGGCTTTTTAGCGGATGCCCCTTTTATAAAGCGTGTATCTTTGCCCCGGATGGATGCATCCGCTGGAATAAAACGGAAACGGTACAATTTATTATTATGGCGGGCCTGTGCCGGGGCAGCAACATTTTTTTTGAGTATTTTGAAGATTAAATATCCATCCAGCGAAATAAGGTACAATATCAGAATAAAACCTCTCCATTATGCTCAATGGGGCACTCTGATGTTCACTGATTTCATCGTTTTCAGTCCAAAGTTACAGGGGTCTGAAAACCGTCCGGCTTTACAGTAAGTACAGTGCGATTGATGGAATTCAGCAGTTTTTCTGCTTTGTTGCCTATTAATAAACCTGGGATACCCGAGCGGGCCACAGAGCCCATAACCACCACATCAATGTTCAGGTCCTCAATGGTCTGTTGGATAACTTCATTGATGACCCCTTCTGTAAGATGAACCTGGCAATCTTCATACTGAATATGGTTTTCATTCAACAACGAGAGGAAGCTTGATCGACGTTCGCTGAGAATTTTTTCTTTTATCCAGTCTACCTCTCCAACCGACACCTTGAAACGCGGCCCCATAATCATGGCTTCGTACTCCCATCGCCAGCTATGCAGATAATGGACTTTACCGCCTTCCCGCTGAGCCAGTGAGTGGGCGATTTCGATGATTTTTTTGTTCAGCTTCGAAGCCTCCGGGCTCTTTCTATCAACGTCCACTGCGGCCAGGATACGTTTGAAGTTTGTTGAGCCTGATTTCATAACCCATACCGGACACGGACATTTTCGCACCAGGCGCATGCTCAACTGATCAATCCCCTGGTCCAGCGCTGCGTTTTTGATTACTAGATCATAGCCTTCACTTATGACCTTTCGGATAATAGTTATAAAATCAACGGGATCACTATTATCCGTTTGTACAGTCAACCCTTCCCAATGTGGTGTCTTGAGAAAGGTATCCAGGCGCTCGGTTCGATCGGCCACAATGAGTTGATGGAGTTCTTTATGTTTTTCTGTCAGCCTCCAGCTCAGATCTTCAAGGAATTTTCTTTCCTGTGCAAAAATTATCGTCACCTTTGCGTCATTGAGCTTTGCCAGTTCTGCAACTTTTAGCGCACTATCCTGATGGCTTATAGACTCCTCGTCCAAAACGTAAAGAATCTTTTTAAATCGTTTCATCGTATGGTCCTCTTTGTTTGGCTGTGGTTAATTACGGACAACACCAGATTAAAATTATTTCTGCCCGCTTAATCAAGGGATTGAGATAAGAATTGAACTTTTCACTAAAGAAGGTATCGAAAATCCCAAAGTTAGAAATATAGTAGGCACCCTTGATACAAGCACCTAATATTGTGCTTGTATCAAGGGAAGTTTGATCCTGTCAAGATCAATTTGAAAAGAGAAAATATGAAGACATTCAAATTTGTGCGGATTTTGAGCATATCTCTCCTGTAATCACTCAACTTAAATTTAAAAATTTTTCTATCATTTTAAAAGACCTTTATCAAAATAGCGCTATCAATCCCTTTTATGACCGGAATTGCGCCACATCCGGTAAGAAGATGTCATGATGATTTTTCCAAGCAGATGCGCTGCGGCCGGCGTGGTCATGATAAGAAATAACATGATACCTACTACCCGGGAGGTTACAGGCGTATCCATGAAAAACAGGAAGACCGCAAACACGATCATTCCGATACCAAAGGTTCCTGCTTTGGTCGCCGCATGGATTCGCATGTAGATGTCCGGCATTTTCAGAAGACCCAAGGCAGCCATAAGGGTAAAAAAAGTACCTGTGATAAGGCAGATGACCATCAGGATTTCCATGGGGGCTCTTCCTCGTTTTTGGGGGATTGAATCAGCCGGGCTTTCATGAATAATACAACTGCCACGGTGCCCACAAATATCACCAGGGCCAGTGTTATTGCGACATCTAAAAAAACGGTCTGTCCGCTGGTAATGGTAAACACAGCAATAAAACTGATGGTAATGGACCCGATCAAGTCCAGGGCGATGAGCCGGTCTGCGTGTGTCGGGCCAATAACCAGACGAATAAATGCCAGGAAAAAGCTGACCAGCAATCCGGTGAAGGTAATGGTCAAGGCCATTGTCATTAGATCACCCACGTGTCACCTCCAGCAGTTTTTTTTCCAATCCGTTTTTAATTCCGGAGATGACGGCATCATGGTCCTGGGCAAACATGGCGTGAACAATGAGATGGGATTTTTCATCGGTGATATCCAGACTGAGTGTCCCAGGGGTTAACGAGAGCATATTGGCGAGCAGGGTGACCTCAATATCCGTCTTTGCATCTAAGGGAATATGAACAATGTCCGGGACACTTTTAGAGGTCGGTGTCAGTATCTCCCAGGTAACCCTGAGAACCGATATCATCATTTCGTAATGAAAATAAATCACCAGAACAATTGTAGCTTTTAACCGTCTGAAATAAGATTTGTTCTGACCAAAGGGGCGTGTTAGCCACAGGCAGCCCAGGCCCAGCAGGAAACCGATAATAAAATCAATGATCCCGTAGGCTGTGTTGACCAGGACCCAGGCACCGGCAAATAACAGGTTTAGGACAAAATAAATCATCATCTTTCTCCTAATACGGCCTTAACGTAGATAGTCGGATCAAGAAGCTGAACAGTGGCACGCTCAGCATGCTGAAAAAAGGGTTCTGGGAAAAGCCCTATGATTATGGTGATTAGGGCAAAAATACTTATGGGCAGCAGATATAAACCCGTCTCCGTTAGGGAGACCGGTGGGGATGATGTTGCGTCGGCCGGCGCAGCCTCCCAAAATACCTGGTTCCATATCTTTAACATGGAGTAAACCGTGAGAATGCCAACCAAAAGCGCTGTCGCAGCCAGTATGGTGTGGCCGGTTTCAAGACTTGCCCGGATCACTGCAAATTTGCTCCAAAAACCGGAGAGGGGAGGAAAACCGGCCAATGAAAATGCCGGTATCAAAAACAACGCGGCGACCAAAGGCATGGAGCGGTAGACACCTCCCATTTTTGACAGGTGGTCGCTGCCGAATTTTCGGTTTAAAAAACCGCCGACGAGAAATAGGTTTGCTTTTACAATGATATGATGGATCAGATAAAGGATGGAACCGGCCAGGGCCGGCCGGGTATAAACCCCAAGACCGATGATGATATAGCCGATCTGACTGATGATATGAAAAGAGAGGATTTTTTTTATGGTGAAACGGCTGGCAGCCCCCAGAACGCCTGTCAGCATGGTCAGGCCGGACAACACAATGAAAATGGTCTGCCAGACGGTTCCTTCAAAAGGAAGGACAAGGGTGAATATCCGCATCATGGCATAAATACCCACTTTGGTCAGCAGTGCGGCAAAAAGGGCTGCAATACTGCTGGGAAGGGTGTGGTAGGAAGCCGGAAGCCATGCAAACACTGGGAACAGGGCTGATTTAACCGAAAAAGAGAATAAAAACAGGCCGCTCAAAAGGGAAACAAATCCTGGGGAGAGGGTATGGTATTTGAAATGCAGTCCGGCCATATTCAGCATACCGGTCGCTCCATATAGCATCCCGATGGCCAACAGCAGGGTTAAGGTGGAAATCAGGTTTAAGAACACATATTTAATACTGCCGTGTATCTGTGTTGTGTCGGCATCCAGCGTCATCAGGCCGAAAGAGGCTATCAGCATGACTTCAAACCAGACGTAAAGGTTAAACAGATCTCCAGTTAAAAATGCGCCGTTAACACCGGTCAGCAAAAAATGTATCAACAAATGAAAACGTGTATATGAGGTATTGAAACGAAGGTCTGCCGCAGCATAAACAACCACACCCAAACCGATCAGCCAGGTCACCGCGACCATTGTGGCAGATAAGAGATCCGCTGCAAAGACAACACCGAAAGGTGCCGGCCAGCTCCCTAAAGCGATGGCTTGGGGGCCGAGGATGTAAACCTGGTCCATTAACAGGATACTGACGATCAGGCCAAATCCGCTTGTGGCCCATGATACGGCAATGACCGCCCGGTGATGTTTTCTGAATAGATAAAGAAAAAATGTACCGCACAATGGAAAAATAACAGGGAATACAATCAGCCAACTCATCATCATTCCCTTTTTTCCGACCGGTCCATATGGTCAGCGTCTGCTGACCCTGAATCACTAACGGCCCGGTATGTTAAACTCAGGCAAAAGATCAGTACACCAAAACCGATTACAATCGCAGTCAGAATTAATGCCTGGGAAAGCGGATTTGCAAAAGAATCTTCAGGGGTTACAGCGCCTGGCGGAATGATGGGAAGGGCCTCTTTAGAAAGCCGCCCGGCAGTCAGGATTGCCAGGTTGATGC
>JAKSBO010000258.1 GCA_022361095.1 Desulfobacterales bacterium
CAAAAAAGCGGGGAGGTCCCATGACAATTTCCATTAACCAAAACCCCTCGGCATTAATCGCCGCAACAATGCTTGAAAAAAATAACGCAGGGTTGGCAGACTCTCTGGAACGTATCGCAACGGGCCGGAAAATCAACTCAGCGGCAGACGATGCAGCAGGCATGACCATTGCAAACAGCCTGAGAAGTCAATCTATGGCAGCCGGCCAGGAAATTCAGAATCTCAACGACAACGTATCCATCGCCCAAACGGCTGACGGCGCATTAGGCCAGATCACCGATATTCTCCAGAATATCAGAACCCAGGCCGTAAATGCCGCCGGCGGAAGCCATTCCCAGGAGAGTCTGAACGCCATCCAGTCTGATATTCAAGGCTCTCTGGATGCCATTAATGATATTGTAGACTCGACATCTTATAACGGGCAAAATCTTTTAAACGGTGATTACAACAAAAACGGACTTTCAATATCGTCTGCATATACATCAGCCCTTGGTTCCCAGGAAGCAGGCTTTTTGTCTGACATTGACATCACTACCCAGGAAGGTGCCCAAAAAGCGCTGGAAACGCTGGACCTTGCTCTTGACCAGGTCAGCCGGAATCGCTCCTCAGTGGGGTCTGCCCAGAATCAGTACACCTCGGATATAGACAATCTATCCACCATGCAGCTTAATCAGATGGCATCGGAATCCGAAATCAGGGATGTGGACATCGCAGAAGAGAGTATCATTCTAAATCAAATGAAACTGCTCAGGGAAGCAAATATCTACGCTCTGAATCAATCCAATGAAACCCAGAATAAATACGCGGACCTGCTGGGATAATTTAGCTGCATCACCTCCACAGCCCCCCGGAAACGGTGGTTACCGCCGCCAAGCACCGTAACCGGGGTGGAACCTCCGTAATCCCCGCCCCATGCCGGGGTTGTTGCCAGAGCAATCCCGGCCCATGGGCCCAATACTCATGACTTCTGCAATATTGGGGTCTATTATGCTTGACTTCCTTTCTTTTTCTCATATATTTTTAAATAAACAGTGATGAGACGGATCTCGATCCAAGGCCAAAACACAACCCATAACAGAAGACCCCAACAATTTAAACCCTTAAGGCCCGTCTCACAACCCCTTGGGCTGCCCCGCGCTTCAGCCCGTAACAAAAGCAATAAGATTGATTAGGCTGCACCTGCTTTGTTGTGAAAGGCCACAATAAAGTCCACCCATAATATTATGAGGAGATAGCCATGAAAGAAATTCTTATAAAGACGGTTATGACCCCCTTACCCAATTATGTGACCCTTAAGGAAACGGACACCATTTATGATGTATTCCAGATTTTGGAACAAAATAAGTCCGAAGACCGTGAAGCCCACAGGGATGTCATTGTCGTTGATGACAACGGCAAGTTTAAGGGAAAAGTGACCATGCTTGATATCTTCAGAGCGCTTGAGCCCAATTATAAAAAAGTGTTCAAAACCTTTGGAGACGGGACACTGACTAAGGATTATGTGATTAATGCCATCAGGGATTTCAACCTATGGATGGAGCCCATTCAAAATCTTTGTGAACGCGGGGCCAATATCAAGATTGCAGATGTCATGCATGTTCCTGCGGATCTTGAATATATTCAGGAGGACGATTCCCTGGAAAAAGCGCTGCATGAATATGTTATGGGCGTACACCAACCCCTGATCGTGAAAAATGGCGACACAGTCACCGGTGTGCTTAGATTCTGTGATTTGTATGAAGTGATCCGGGAACGGATGCTGGCCTGCCCCGCCCCCGAATAACAGCCATGGGCTGACCTGGCATATCAACTGCCAGGCTCAGCCCACAACAAAGTTTGAAAGATCTTAATAACTTACACAGACTTTCTTATAAAAATTTGTATATCATCCGCCATAAAGATAAAGACCCAGGTGCCCTCTGATTCCCTGTTTGGTGTGCCGGGCAGATAAAACCGCAGGAGGGTCACCCCCCTAAAAGGGTTAAAAAAATACCCGCGGCAATCACGGTACCGATCACACCAGCCACATTGGGTCCCATGGCATACATAAGCAGATAATTTTTCTTATCCGCTTCCATACCCACCTGATGAACCACCCTGGCAGCCATGGGTACGGCAGAGACACCGGCTGCGCCCAGCAAGGGATTGATTTTATTTTTGGAAAAAAGGTTCATGAGTTTGGCCAGAATCACCCCTGTCATGGTTGAAACCACAAAGGCAAAAAGTCCTAAACAAAAAACAAATATCACCTGGGGCCTTAAAAAGTTCTCCGCATTCATGGTGGCCCCCACGGGCACCCCAAGAAAAATGGTGACAATATTCATCAGTTCATTCTGGGCGGCATCATTGAGACGATCAACCACCCCGGACTCCCTGAACAAATTACCCAGCATAAACATGGAGATCAACGGTGCGGATGCAGGCACCAGTAAGATGATGATGAAGGTGGAAACAATGGGGAACAAGGTCTTTTCAAGCTTACCCACCTTTCTGCCCTTGGCCATGCGGATTTTTCTTTCATCTGCGGTGGTCAAAAGTTTCATCACCGGGGGCTGGATAATGGGCACAAGGGCCATATAGGAATAGGCAGCCACGGCACAGGCCCCCAAAAGAGAGGGGGCCAGTTTGGATGCCAGGAATATGGTGGTGGGGCCGTCCGCCCCGCCGATGAGACCGATGGTTGCCGCCGCTTTCAGGTCAAACCCAAAGGCCTGGGCCGCAAAAAAGGTGATGTACACCCCGGCCTGGGCACCGGCACCAAGGAAAATCAGCCTGGGATTGGCAATGAGCGGCCCAAAATCCGTGAGTGCCCCTAATCCTAAAAATATTACCGGCGGAATGATCTCCCAGTGGATACCATACTCGTAAAATTTCCAGAGCAGCCCTTCATGGGGGGTCATAAGCCCTGCCAAAGGCAGGTTCACAAGAATAATCCCAAATCCGATGGGCAACAGCAAAAGCGGTTCATAGGACTTGCCGACAGCAAGGTAAATCAGGGTCAATCCAATGATCCACATCACCACAAGGCCCGGGGTAACATGAAACAGGCCCGTGGCCTGGAACAGGGAATACAAGGCATTCATTTGCCCCCTCCCTGCCCGGGTGCTTCCCTGGACTTCTTCCTGGACGCCAAAGCAGAGACGGCTGCTCCGGTAAGCTTGATGGAAAGATAAAGAAAAGCCATACCTGTGAATACCCCTAAAATACCGACGAGAAACACCCCTACCCCATCATCCATGATTTATTCCCTTTCCTTTGCGGCCGCATGATCCCGTATAATCCTGGGCAGAATCATCTGGTGCTGGGGGCAGATGGATTTGGGGTTCTGGTAGGCTGCGCCTGCAAAGGCCTGCATATAGTGCCGCAGGTCTGCAAGCCGTACCACCTCATCCACCATGCCGTGTTTTGCGCAATATAACGGGGTTGACGTCTCCTTGTATTTTTGGGCAAGGGCGTTCATCTTCTCCACCACGGGTTCAAGGTCCCGGCCGGCCTCCTTTTCCTTTACGAGCCGCCTGGCATAGGTCGCCACCGCAGCCGTCTCGCCATGCATCACACAGACTTCAGTGGCACAGGTGCCCAGGGTAAAGGCATTGTTCCGGTTGGCCTGGGGACCGCCCATGACATAGTGGGCGGCAGCCGTTCCCTTGCGCAAAACGGCAAGCATCATGGGAAGCCCGGACTGCTGGATGGAGTAGACCAGGGACTGGCCCAAGCCTAAAAGCTCTGCTTTTTCGGCAATATCGCCCACATCAATACCGGAGGTGTCCTGGAACCAGATCACAGGGATCCTGTCCCTGCCGCAAAGGGTCACAAACTCATTCATTTTAAGCAGCCCCTGGCGGTAAAGCTTGGCGCCCATACCGGGATAATCGGCGTATTCGGGATACCCCTTGCCAAGGTATCCCTGGCGGTTGCCGATGCAGGCCACAAGCAAACCGTCCACCTTGCAAAGCCCGGTGTAAACTTCCGGGCCGTAGCCGGGGCGATATTCCATGTGCTCGGAACCGTCCACAAGCCTTGCTAAAATATCGTCAAAATCATACACGGTCTTGGAGGCGATAGGCAGCAGCCGCATGACTTCTTGGGCGTCAAACCCAGGCGCTTTCGGCTCGGTTACCCTGAAAAATTCAGGATCGTAAGCCGGCAGCTTTTTCATATAATCTCTTACACCGTCCAGCACCTCTTTTTCCTCCTTGTACACAAAGCGGAAAAAACCGGTGTGGTCATAATGGGTGGTCACGGATCCGGGCGGTCTTTCCCTGTGTTCCTTGGCTTTTTGAACCAAAGCCTCAGCCATCTCCACGGTAAATCCGCCCTGGGGGGCCATGCCGCTGACAATGCCGGCACCGCCCACAGCCATGTTGCATTTCTCATGGGCAAACAAAACCGTAGGGCTGATGGACTGGTAACCGCCGCCGGCAGGGTTGGTGCCGTAAATGGCCGCAAGCACCGGAATACCCTCCTGCTCAAGTTCCGCATGCCGGAAAAACGGGGTACCCGAACCCCTTCGGTTGGCATAAAATTTTTCCTGTTCGGTCAGCTTGGCCCCGCTGCAATTGACCAGCCAGACCAACGGGATATTGAGCCTTTCGGCAAGGTCCGTGGCCCGCAGAATATTCTCGGACTGACCGGCCAGCCAGGCCCCGGCCATGACTTTATTGTCAAACCCGATCACAACCGCCCATTTGCCGGCAATTTTACCAAGGCCGTCAATCACATTGGTGGTGCCCTCAATATTATCCGCCGGATTATAAAGCGTATGAAGCGGGGTCCAGGTTCCCGGATCCACGATATATTCCAGGCGCTGCCATACGGTCATCTGGCCGCGCTGGTTGATCTTTTCTTCGGAAAGGCCAAGATGTTTAACTTCGTCAACGGCGGCTAAAATCTTGTTTTCCGCCTCAAGCACCTGTTCATAATTGCTCTGGGTACGTTTTATGGTCCCCTTTTTAAGTGCTTTGCCAAAGGGCGTCATGTTTTCAAAATAGGATTTCATTTATTTTTCCTTAATGTCGAACCGAACCCCGTGTTTGGCCAAAAAGTTACCCGGATGCAAGGCGCAGAAAAATTTTCAACCGGCGCATACCGACGTATATGAGGATTGCAAATTTTGCTTCAACGCCCAGGTGGGGGACTTTTCGGTCAAACACTAATCGATAACTGCCAAAAGGTCATCCTCTTCCACCGCATCTCCCTCCTTGACCACGATTTTGGATACGGTGCCGGAGCAAGGCGCAAATACGGGCGTTTCCATTTTCATGGCTTCGATCACCAAAACTTCGTCATCCTCTTCTATTGTTGCCCCCGGTTCAACGCTTAAACTGACAATTTTTCCGGACAGGGGAGCTAATACGTCTTCAGACATGCCGACCTCCTTTTTAAAAACTATCTGTTTGCTTTTCTGATACCCAACTGATCCAGGGCAATAATCCACTTACATATATTTGCGGAACCCTCCACCATGGCATAGGTGGGCGCATCCCGGTAGTAGCGGGCCACGGGATATTCAGTGGAATAACCGTAGGCACCCAGAATCCTCATGGCGTAGTTGGCGCATTTATAGGCCACTTCGCCGGCCATATATTTAGCCATGGCCACATCCATGCCGTTGTTCAATCGCCCCTGATCCTTGGCCCAGGCCGCTTTGTAAACAAGCAGGCGAGCGGCTTCGATTTCCGTGGCCATCTGGGCGATCATATCCTGGTTCATCTGGAATTCGCCGATCTTTTTGCCGAACTGTTTTCTCTGATTGCAGTATTTTACGGCTTCGTCCAGACAGGCCTGGGCCAATCCCACGCCGCCTGCCGCTGCAGACAAACGGGTCTGATTCAAAGATGAAAATACAATTTTAGCACCATCGCCGGGTTTGCCAAGGATATTTTCCTTGGGTACCTTAACATTATCCAAAAACAGTTCACCTGTGGGAGAAGAGTGGGAGCCCAGCTTGTCCAGGGAAGAGGTTGTGACGCCGTCAAAATTTTTGGGTTCAATCACAAAGGCGGACAGCCCCTTGGAACCGGCAGATTTATCCGTATAGGCGTAGTATAGCATACAGTCCGCCACATCGGCATTGGAGATCCAGGTTTTACTGCCGTTGAGCAGCCAGTGGCCGCCTTTATCTTCGGCAGTAGAAGCAATGTTCATGACATCGGAACCGGCATCCGGTTCAGTGATGCCAAACCCGCCGATGTATTCGGCGGTGCACAATTTTTCCACATATTTTTTGCGGACCGCGTCATTGCCGTATTGATAAATGGCGTATGCACACCCCAGCACCTGCATATTCACCTGGACCCGCAAAGAAGACGACGCCTTGGCCAATTCTTCGGTCACAACCATGGCCGCCAGAAAGCCCAAATCTTCTCCGCCGTACTCTTCGGGAATCACGGTGCCGAAATACCCCATTTCACCCAGAGGACGCATCACCTCTTTAATCGGCAGATAGTGTTCCTCATCCCACTGGTCTGCAAAGGGAACGATCTCTTTTTTTGCAAATTTCCGCAGCTCTTTCCGGAGCATTTGCAACTCTTTGCTTAATTCAAAATCCATTTTGTTCTCCCCGGCCTCTATTGTGGTGTATTAATCCTTTTCCATGTAGATAGCACTAACGTAAAATAAAAAACCGGTCAAGAAAAATCTGATTAAATATTTGATCAAATAAAAGTTCAAAACTTCCTTTTTTCTATTGTATCCATGCTGATTTGATAGCATTTACAGTTCATATAAATAACAAAGAAACCATCCATTTTCAGTGTTGAAAATGGGTGGTTTTTTATTTAAACACGGAATTCCCGGTCAGGCTAAAACAGACGCATGGTCAGGCCGCTTTTGAGGCGCCTTCAAGGGGAACCACCAGGGGGTAGCCCTTATGCCGGATAATTTCAACCGGCAGTCCGTAAACCTTTGTAAGCAGATCTGAGCGGATCTCTTCAATTTTTCCCGCCCCGAACACGGTGTGACTTTTTAGGCAGATATACCGGTCCGCATACCGCAAGGCCGAGTTCAGGTCATGCATGGTCATGATCACCGCAAGGTTGTGGTCCTGTGCAATATCCCGGACAAGCGTTAATATCCGTGTCTGATTTTTTAAGTCCAGACTGGAGGTCGGTTCGTCCAGCAGCAGAATATCGGTCTCCTGGACCAGGGCCCTGGCAATGGCCACCTGCTGCAGTTCACCGCCGGAGAGTTCATACAAATTTTTAAGGGCCATGTGGGTCAGGTTCAGATGGTCCAGCACCGACCCGGTCTTTGTCAGATCTTCTTTGGCGGCCGTAAACCGGATATGGGGGTAGCGGCCCATGAGCACGGCGTCAAACACCGTAATTTTACCGGCTTCATGGTGCTGGGCCACATAACTGATCTCCTTTGCAATCCGGCGGATATCCATGGTTTTCAACGGTTGGCCCTTCACATCTATCCGGCCCGTTGACGGGGTTAAAATTTTATTGAGGCATTTAAGCAATGTGGTTTTCCCCACGCCGTTGGGCCCTAATATTACGGTGATCTCACCCCGGGGGACGGAAAAACTGATGTCCTCAAGAATTTTAACGGATTTATATCTAAAATCAACTTGGTTAACGGTCAGAATCATCTGGAATTGCCTTTAATAATAAGGTAAATAAAAACCGGTGTCCCTAAAAATGCGGTAAAAATCGAGACCGGCAGTACATGGGGCAGCATAACAAGACGCGCCGTCATATCTGC
Organism: Desulfobacterales bacterium; assembly: GCA_022361095.1. Lineage (GTDB taxonomy): Bacteria > Desulfobacterota > Desulfobacteria > Desulfobacterales > Desulfobacteraceae > Desulfobacter. Next base: position 7,708 of record JAKSBO010000258.1, read on the forward strand.
TGCCAGAAGAATCAAGGCCCCGGCCAGAATGGATGCCGGCAGCAGGAACCTGTGGTCATCACCGATGATGCGCCGCACAATATGGGGGGCGGCCAGCCCCACAAAACTGATAATGCCCACAAAGCTGATGATCAAAGCCGTCATCAAAGAGGCGGCCAGCATACCGGAAAGCCGGACCCATTCCACCCGTATGCCGATGCCTTTGGCACTTTCATCCCCAAGGGCCATGCCGTTGTAGTCCCTTGATTTCACCAGGAAAAAACCTAACAACCCAAGCACAACCGGGGTTACCAGCGCAATGTCGTTCCAGTCCGCCCTGGCCAGATCCCCGAAGGTCCAGAAGACCATGGCCGCCAGTTGCACATCATCGGCAAAAAACTGCAGGAACATTGTTCCGGCGGTAAAAAGGGAACCCAATGCCACCCCGGTGAGCACCATGATCTGGGGAGATGCCCCTTTTCTGCCGGATATAAAAATAATAATCAGCGCAGTGATAATGGAAAATGAAAATGCCGTTGCCACGGTGATTACCGGATTTGAAACGGCCACGGCATCAACCGAAGACGATGCCATCACCCCGGTCCCCATGATGATCACGGACAACGCCGCCCCGAATGCCGCCGCATGGGAAATGCCCAAAGTAAAAGGTGACGCCAAAGGATTTTTCAATACCGACTGCATCACGGCACCGGAAACAGCCAGGCCTGCCCCGCCTAAAACGGCAATGACGGTCTGGGGCAGACGGATATTCCATATGATGAGGCCGGCCTTTCGGGACGGGGCTTCTAGTATTAATGTCTGCACCACGTCAATTAAGGGAAGCTTTACCGAACCTTTGGATAAAGAGATGAGAAACAATACGGCCATCAGGCTGAACAAGGCGAACAGCAGCCATGATTTTTTGCGGATATACCCGGCATAGGCCTTGGGTACCGCACCATGATCAAAGTGCATACCCTTTATTTCGCTCCTAAATCAACAGGTTTGAATGCCTTGTTCCGGAACAGGGCATCCATCTCTGCATAGACTTTGGCCGATAACAGAAATTCATAAATTTCATCCGCTTTTCCGGCCGGGTCCACATCGGCAAACCGGTCGGGATAAAGCACCTTACCCACATACCAGGCATCGGCCAGGATGGAACCGAAATTGCGGGTGTACCAGTTATATGGCAGCACCCCGTATACCCGGCCATTTGCCACGGCATCCAGGGCCTGTAATACGGGATCTGTCTTCAACTCATAAAGCCCGCCATGGCCCTCCCCCATCTGCAGGGTGGAAAGGTCCAGAAACAACACCTGGGGATTTTCATCCAGCAGTTTTTCTTTGGAAAACGTTGAATGGGATAAATTTTGCACTTTAACGTCCGATGCCCTTGCAATATTGGCGGCATTCACAAAGGCGAAGGGCGGATAACCGGGTTCTGTGGACAAAAATCCATGGGGGCCTTTATGGGCAATGCCACCGACAAAACACGTTTTTTTATTTTCAACGGCTGCGGTACGCCGGTTGAGTTCTGCGATCTGCCCGTCAAAAAAGCCGATCAATGCATCTGCCCGTTCCTGCCGGTCCAGCACCTGGCCGATGATGCGAAGACTTTTGTAGATCACATCCCTTTGAACGGCAAGATTACCGTATCCCAGCACCACCACCGGGGTATCCGTTTTCTTTGACAATTCAACCGGGTCATACCCCATGGTGGCATAGGTTTTAAAAATGACCTGGGGCGGTGTTGCAAGCCCCAGAATTTTTTCAGGATCATCGTTGCCCCTGAACTCCCCGAATACCGGCAGTTTTTTGTACCTAGGATTGGCAATGGCATAGGGCCTTGCATCAAACTGTTTTCTGGCCGTCTCCATATCATCCACCGCCACCACCAGTTCCTGGGCATTGAAATAAGTGATCAGGCGCAAAGCCCCCGGGCCCGAACAAATGATGCGGCTGACCTGGTCCGGTACCGAAACGGTATTACCCGTGCTGTCCACAATATTTTTTGCATTTGCCGGAAAAACCGATAAGCTCAGGAACAAAAAGCCCCATAAAAATGCAGGTTTTATCTTCATTTCAACTCCTTGAAATAAAAAAGCCACAAAGGTCCGCCGCCTTTAAAAAAAGGATTCCGGTATGCCTTCGTGGCTTAAATTTTATATGTATGGCAAAGTTTACTTAGTGCCTGAACGAAAACTTACGGTTTCCGGCCGGGCACAACTTTTATGGCTGCCTTCAAACAGCGTTACGCCCATCCTATTGAACAGGCAATCAAGTGTCAACAGGCTGTTACGGAATACGGCACCTTCCGTCCGTAAAAATGTTCAATGGCCCTTTTGCAGGATGCCCTATCTTATTGCGGGATTGTGCGTGTCGATGAAGGCCCTGACGACGGGCAACAGCATTGATATATCATCGTCCAGGGGATCAAAAACCGGCAGTTGCGTGGTTGCCTTCAGTTGCCGTGCATACCGCACAAGGTCTTCCCGGCTGCCGCCTTCACCGTTCAGCGTCACGGCAATGACCTTTGCCCCGTACATTTCAATGAGCTTGATCTCATCCTCGACCTTGGGCAGGCGGCAGCCAAAAGCCTCCACCGTGTCAAAACATTTCCTGAAAGGCGTATGCTGCAGGATCACCCCCTTTGCATTGCCGGACACAATCAATTCCGCGCCGCAGGGGCCCAAGGGGTTACGCAGCGCGGACTGTCCTTCAAGAATCATGAGATCCGGGTTTGATTTTTCCGCACATTCAACAATGGCCGCTTCAAGCTCGCCGCAGACAAAATCATTGGGGGTGGCATCCAGAATAAATCCGTATGGGGAGCCCTGGAGCCACCCGGTCTGCCCGGTGAAAATCATTTCCGTTTTGATTGCATTTGACCGGCACATCTGCATCAGCATCCTGCTGGTGGTCCGTTTACCCACTGCACAGTCCGTGCCCAGCACGGCGATTTTAGGCGCGGCAACCTCAAAGACTTGTCCGGTCCAGTATTTTAGCCGGCCAAAGGGCTTGCTGCGCCTGAAATCAATGATCTCAACATTGTATTTTTCGGCGGCGGCCTTGAACGCCGGGATATCCGATAGCGGCATATGCAGTCCGTTTACAATGGAAATCCCCTGGGACATGACATCCAAGACAAGGGCCTGCCAATCGTCATCCAGGCGTCCCCCGCACAGGGCCACCCCGATCACCGCATAATCCGGGGTTGTGCCGGTGGCCCCGGTGAATGCCTCGACACTTGAAAAAATAGGAATGTCCCTTTGGGTACCGTCCAGTACAACACCGGCATCCTTGCCGGCGTTCACCTCATCAATGACGCCCATAATCCTGAACCGTTCGGTTCCCCGCACAAGACCGTGGGCGGTTTTGGCACCATTGAGGTGGAACAGGCCCTTGGTCAGGACCACGGCGGTTCCCATATAAATCCCGTTCGTATTTTCTTTGTAAGTTGGGTTCATAATATCTGATCTTTTTTTGTGTTAATTTTTATAAGAAAGTCTGGGTAAACGGCTCAGATCTTTCAACATTTGTTGTGGTCTGAACCTGGCAGATGATATGTCAGGCCAGCCCGTGGCAGTTATATGACAGTCTCAATAAATTGTTGCATTACTCTCTTGTTCCGTTGTGGGTCAAAGCCTGGGTGTCGATAGACCAAAATCGGCCCATGGCCGTTATTAAAGGATGCGGACTCCCAATCCCGGCCGATCCGTCAGGCGCATTACGCCGTCTTCAATGACAAACCCCTCATCCACCATATCCCTGGCAAGATCCAGACTGCCGTCAAGGTCCAGGTACCGGGTGGCCGGGCTTGCAAAGGCGGCATGCAGGGCCGCGGCAATGCTTACACGGCTTTCGTCCATACACCCCCACATCAATCCGATGCTGCAACGGCGGGCGATCTGGGCAATTTCCAGACCCTGTGCAATGCCGCCGCATTTCATCAGTTTGATGTTGAACAATCCAAAGGGCCGGGGCGGATGGAGTAAGGCATAGGCCTGGGCAGGGTTGTGCAGACTCTCGTCAGCCATGGAAAAACTGCGTGCATCTTCGGAGAGCTCTGCCATGGCAGCAGTCCGGTCCACATGGAGGGGCTGCTCCACAAATTCCAGATCCGCGTTCCTTGTGCCTGCCAGAAATTTTTTATACTGCGCCATATCATATCCCTGATTGGCGTCCACCCGGATGCGGACATCGCTGCTGACATGCGCCTTGAGGCGGCAGACCCGTTCGACATCCTGATCCGCATCCATGCCTGTTTTTACCTTAAGAATCCTGAATCCCCGCCCGGTATATTCGTCCGCTTCGGCCAGCATTTCGTCAAGATTTTTAATGCCGATGGTGATGGATGTGGGCATGGCGGTGTGCACCTGCCCCAGGATCTCCACCAGGGGACGGTCCAGGGCCTTGCCCATGAGATCATACAGGGCAATATCCATGGCGGCCATGGCAGCAGGCGTTGCCGCCATCTTTGTTTCCATGATTTTAAGCCGGGAAACCGCATCGGACAGATCCATGCCGTCAAAAAGGTCGCATGCCTCCTCTTTCAGCGCCTTCTCACAGGCATCAATACTTTCATTGGTAACATCTTCAGCCGGTGCCCCTGCCCCGATACCCACAAGCCCCGTGTCCGTTTCAAGGAGAACAAACACATTTTCCGCATGGGTAAAGGTATCGTAGGCAATGGTGTAAGGCCGCGTTAACTCCAGATTCTCCCTGGAAATTGTCACTTTTTTTATTTTCATATGATTTCACCTGATATGTTTGTTATGGTTGAACCGGGTCCCGGCAAAGGTCATCTCCATCAATCAATGCACGTTTGATGACAACGTCGGCACCAGCATTTTTGTTATTATGGAAATTATGTCAAGCGTTTTTTTATATTAGGAAGCCATACAATGGAAAATGAAATTGTCATACACAACGGTACACTTTTAACCATGGAACAGGGCATGCCTGTCATTGAGAACGCCATTGTCCGTATCAAAGGGGATAAAATTGCCGAATGCGGCCCGGCTCTCCCCGGCCACCCCCCGGAGGGAGCAACCCTGATTGATGCCCGGGGCGGAATCATTATGCCCGGACTTGTGAACGGCCACACCCATACGCCCATGTCCATGTTCCGGGGACTGGCCGATGACCTGCCCCTGGATGTCTGGCTCCATGAACATATTTTCCCTGCAGAGGCAAGGGATGTAAGCCCGGAATCCGTGGCCCGATGGACGGCCCATTCCTGCAAGGAGATGCTGGCCGGCGGCATCACCACCTGCTGTGACGGCTATTTCCTGGAAAACCATGCGGCACAGGCCATGGCAGACACCGGTATCCGGGCCGTGGCCGGCCAGGGCGTCATTGACTTCCCAGCCCCGGGCGTTCCTGATCCTTCCAACAATATCGGTCATGCAAAGGAATTTATCGAAAAAACCCGGAACCTGTCCCCACGGGTTACCCCGTCGGTTTTCTGCCACTCACCCTACACCTGCTCAAAGCAGACCCTTACCGCAGTAAAGAACCTTGCCCGGGATACCGGGGTTCTGTTCCAGATCCATGCGGCAGAGACCCGGGCCGAACCGGGCATGATCAAAGAGGGCAAAGGCCTGTCCGTGATCGCCTACCTGGACAGCCTGGGCATCCTTGATCCGGATACCCTTTTGGTCCACTGCGTATGGGTGGATGAAAAGGACATTGAGACCATTGCCAAACGCGGGTGCAAAGTCATCCACTGCCCGGAATCCAATATGAAACTGGCAGCCGGGGTGGCACCGGTACCGGACATGGCCGAAGCCGGTCTGACCGTGGGCCTTGGCACGGACGGATGCGCGTCCAACAATGATCAGGATATGTTTTCCGAAATGGACACAGCGGCCAAACTGCATAAGGTGGTGCGCCTGGATCCCTGCGTCATGGATGCCCGAACCTGCCTGAAAATGGCGACCATCGACGGCGCTAAGGCCCTGGGGCTGGGCGATATCACAGGCTCCATACGCCCGGGCAAGGCTGCGGACATCATTGTGGTGGACACAAGAGGTCTCCACATGACCCCCATGCATGACCCTTATTCAGGGATCGTCTATGCAGCAAGGGCTTCGGATGTCATGTTGACGATGGTGGACGGCAAAGTGCGCTCTAAAAAATAGCCTGCCTTCTCCACGGGCCGGACAAACGGGCTGCGGCCATTGCAATAGAGCAGGAACACTTCAGGGCAGGCTCACATGATACATTACTTTGGCTCTATTAAAAGACCCGTCCAAAACATTGCCCCGGATAAACTCCGGGACAAGTTGATCTGCTCACCTTTTTTATGATTTGACCTGATACTTAAGTTAACCTATAACTTGAACGGGAGAATTTTAATCCCGGTAACTTTTGCAAAACCCTGACGCTATTTAATGGACGTAAATTCATAATCATTTACGATGGAGGAAATCAGCGATGACATCCACATTACCAGAACAGATGAAAGTGATTGAAATTACCGAACCGGGCGGTCCCGAGGCCCTTTCTGTGGGAAGCAGGCCCCTGCCCCAGCCGAAACCGGCAGAGGTGCTGATCAAGGTGGCGGCCACCGGTATAAACGGGCCCGATATAGTTCAGCGTAGAGGGCATTATCCGCCGCCAAAGGGCGCATCGGACCTTCTGGGTCTGGAGATCGCAGGAACTATCGTTGCCGTGGGCAGCGATGTCAGCGATTGGTCCGTGGGAGACCAGGTCTGTGCCCTGACCAACGGCGGCGGTTATGCCGAGTATTGTGCCGTTCTGGCGCCCCATTGCCTGCCGATTCCAAAAGGCTTGAGTTTGGTGGAAGCCGCGGGGATTCCCGAAACGTTCTTCACGGTTTGGAGCAATATCTTCATGGGAGCCGGACTCAAAGAAGGGGAAATCTTTCTTATCCACGGCGGTTCAGGCGGTATCGGCTCAACGGCCATCATGCTTGGAAAAGCTTTCGGTGCAAAGGTCTATGCCACCGACAGCCCTGCAGAACGATGTGAAGCCTGTAAAGGTTTCGGCGCCGATCGGGTGATTGACTACAACGCCGAAGATTTTGTTGAAGTTGTTAGAGATGAGGTCAAGGGCGCCAATGTGATTCTCGATATTGTCGGAGGAGACTACATTGCACGCAATATCAAGGCGTCGGCGCCGGATGGACGCATCGTTCAGATTGCATTTAACAAGGGCTCAAAAGTTGAAATTAATTTGA
>JAKSBO010001126.1 GCA_022361095.1 Desulfobacterales bacterium
TATAACAGCCATGGGCTGACCTGACATATCTGCTGCCAGGAACAGCCCACAACAACGTTTGAAAGATCTGAGTAACATACCCAGACTTTCTTATAAAATTAAAAAAATTGCTCAATTACGAGTCTATTTTTTTGTTGCAGGATAAGGCAGTGCTATGAGTCGCGAAACAATAAAAATCATAACCTCATCAGGTTTCACACTATTGGTTCTATCTTGTTATTCTTTCTGGAACTACCACTTCGAAAAAAACCGCCTGATTGATCAAATTGATAAACAGCTTTACTCTGCTGCTGTCGCAGTACCGTTTGTATTGGAAAGTGATTTTCACGACAGGGCCGTTTCAGAAAATTCAATCAGCCTCAAAGAGGACAATCAAAATATTAAAAATCTTACCAAGCTTAACGACCAGCTTGGGACCAAATTTCTCTACACGGTTATCCTTGATCAAAACGGCATATACCGGCTGAGCAGTTCCAGCGCATTAGCGTCCGAGAGAAAGAATCATGAAGAGGTTCACTATTTTACTGTCTATCCTGATGTGAGTGATATTTTAGAAAAAAGTTTCAAAAGCCCCAGCATCAGCTTTATTAAGCCAAATAAGATTTATACGCCGATTTTTGTACCTGTGTTTAAGGATAAATGGGGAACATATCGTTCAATTTTTCTTCCCATAAGGAGCTTAGAAGGCAATCTTTATGTTGTTGGCGTAGATATGGATATAACTTATGTAAATCGTATTTTAAAGCAAAACACGGTTCAAACAATCTTGTCTTTTTTGCTTTTTTTGATCGCCATTCTCCCGATAGTTGTTTCCTATATTTCAATGCTGAAACGAAACCACGCAGAGTATCAAAAAGTATATAAGCTTTATATTGATCAGTCAAAACGTTCGATCACCGATCCTCTCACCCTGATATACAACCGTTATAAGCTTAATTACGAATTGGACAGGCAGCAGAAACGCTTTGAGGAGACAGGGGCAACTTTTGTTTTGCTGCTAATAGATCTTGATTTTTTTAAAACAATCAATGATCAGTACGGACATGATGTGGGAGACCAGGTTCTGCAGATAGTCGCCAAAATTTTAAAGGCATCATGCAGAACCACGGATACCGTAGGGCGATGGGGGGGAGAAGAGTTTATGGTTATTTACTCCGATATTGATTTGAATAATGGATTTATCCTTGCTGAAAAACTGCGTTTATTCATTAAAAAATCCGAAGCGCTCAAAAAATACAAATTAACTGCAAGTATCGGTATAGGTGCATCAAAACCGGGCCTCTCACTGGATCAATTGATTAAAAATGTGGATAGCGCACTCTATCAGGCCAAAAATTCGGGGCGTGACCAAACAATAAAAGCCTCCTGATTTGAAAGGTTTTACCCCAGGTCCTTTTAGCGGTCATAAACTGACATTGTCTTTGGGTCACTATTGAGGTATGCTAAAGGGAATTTAGGATTTTCCATTGTTCTCGTTACAAATTGCTTTTGATTAGCGACATCTGATTATATCGTCTTCAAAAAAGACCCGTATTGATTAAACATCCATTGGGTAGCTTTCTTCCGGCGGTATGCGTGTTCACCGAAGTCTCGTGGTCGATCTCCTCTCTCCAGTTATTATCCTCAAAACATATTGATATTCAAGTGAGATAATGATGTTTAAACGCATCCGTACTGTAAAGAATTATTCGATTGGCATCAGACATATTGCCGGTACTCTGATTGTTGCCTGGACACTTGTCATCACAGGATTTCTTATCTGGGAGATACGAGTACAAAAGCAGGCCGCAATCAACTTTGCACGGACTGAAGCAATTGGCACATACAACAAGGACCTTGTTTACAGGCGCTGGGCAACCCTGCATGGCGGCGTCTATGTTCCCATAACAGAAAAATATCCTCCCAATCCTTATCTAAAAAATGTCAGTGATCGTGAAATTTTGACTCCGTCGGGAAAACGTTTAACACTGGTCAATCCGGCATACATGACAAGACAGGTCCATGAACTTGCCCTGAATCAATATTCATGGAGAGGCCATATTACAAGTCTGAATTTAATTCGTCCCCAGAACCAAGCGGACGAATGGGAAAAAACGGCATTACACTCTTTTTCAGCCGGCCAGAAAGAAGTATATGCTGTTTCCCTTATAGAGGGTAAGAAATATTTTAGACTGATGCGCCCGATCTATGTGGAAAAAGGGTGTTTGAAATGCCATGGTTTTCAGGATTATAAAGTCGGTGAAGTCCGTGGAGGGATCAGTGTGTCTGTTCCCTTGGCCCCCTATAACGCAATCGCTTCAAAGCAAATAATAAAATCAATTTTCATTCACTTGACCATCCTTTTGCTGGGCCTGGCCGGATTGGGTGCAGCATTTTTTATCATAAGCAGGAACCACCGTAAAAGATTATTGGTTGAAGCAAGGTTTAAAAGGGCCATGGACGCAAGCCAAGACGGTCTTTTTGATTGGGACCTGGAATCAAAAAAAATTTACTTTTCACCGGGCTGGAAACGTATGCTCGGCTATGGGCCGGATGAACCGTTGGATGATTTCTCCACTTGGGAGACACTAACGCATCCGGATGATGCGGAATCATTCCGGGTTATGATGAACGAGGTAGCCGAAGAAAAGCGAGACCGGTTCAAAAAAGAGTTTAGAATGCGTCATAAAAACGGTCATTGGGTGGACATCCTCTCCCGGGCAACTTTATATCGGGATAAGCACACCGGAAGAGTCCGTATCGTCGGAACACATGTTGACATTTCAGAGAGAAAACAAATCGAGAAAAAACTCCGGCAAGCCCAAAAAATGGAATCAATTGGTAATCTTGCCAGTGGCATTGCACATGACTTCAATAATATTTTATTCCCGGTTATCGGCATGTCCGAACTGCTTTTAGAGGATCTTGCCCATGGCAGTGCCGAACGGAAAAGTGTTGAGGAGATCTTTAAAGCCGGAAAAAGAGGCAGCGATCTTGTCAAACAAATCCTTGCATTCAGCCGGCAATCAGAACACCGGATGGCACCGATACGTATTCAAAATGTACTCAAAGACGTTTTAAAACTTTTAAGGTCGACCATTCCTTCAGATATTGAAATTAAACAGGATATACAAAGTGATTGCGGTTTAATAATGGCAAATTCGACACAAATACATCAAGTTATAATGAATCTTATCACAAACGCTTTTCATGCTGTTGAAAAAAGCGGCGGGAGTATTTGCGTTGGTTTAAAAGAAAAATTTTTGCAGAATTCGGACGTATTTGATTCAGATCTTAAACCAGGGTACCATGCAGCGCTTTCTGTTTCAGATACGGGACAGGGCATCCCGCCGGAAATTTCAGATAATATTTTTGATCCGTATTTCACGACCAAAGACCAGGGCAAAGGAACAGGTCTCGGCCTCTCTATTGTCCATGGCATTGTCCAGGAACACCATGGGGATATTAAATTCAATACCGAAATCGGTACAGGTACAACCTTTATTGTTTATATCCCTTTAATGAATAAAACAGACACAAATGAAACAATTGAAGACCCAGCAGCCCACCCGGCCGGAAACGAACGTATATTGTTGGTAGACGACGAAGAGTCAGTTGCCAAGCTTGGAAAACTGATGCTTAACCGCCTCGGTTATCACGTTACGATAAAAAACAGCAGCCTGGATGCACTGCAAACTTTGAAACGCAATCCAGACTCCTTTGATCTGGTGATAACTGATATGACCATGCCGAACATGACCGGTGACAAATTGGCCAAGGAAATAATGGAATTCCGGCCCGATTTACCCATCATAATATGTACGGGATTCAGCGAACGAATCAATCAGGAGAAAGCCGAAACGTTCGGAATAAAAGGATTTCTCATGAAGCCGGTTGTAAAATCAGATCTGGCACAGATGGTGAGAAAAGTGCTGGATGAGCCCGATTATTCACCCCCCCATTGAGAGAATAGATTTGTCCACCCGGTCTGCCCGCTGGGTACCGGTAAGAACCATTGCCTGGGCCAATTCGGTTTTTATGGTTTCGATAAAGGCCGTCACCCCCTCTTTGAGTCCGCCCAGGGCCGCCACACTGAAGGGACGGCCGATCATCACGGCATCCGCGCCCAAGGCAAGCATTTTCAGGATGTCGCCGCCGCTTCTGACCCCGCCGTCAGCCAGTATGCAAATGTCGTTGCCCACGGCTGCGGCAATCTGAGGCAAGACCCTGGCCGCACCCGGCGTATATTCCAGGACCCGCCCCCCGTGGTTGGAGACCACAATGGCATCGGCCCCGGCAGATACGGCAGCCTTGGCATCGGTAACCGTCATCACGCCTTTGACAATGAATTTCATGCCTGATTTTTTTATTATCTGTCCAAGTTGATCCTGGTTTTTGGGCGAAACCGGCCGGCCCATCTTCCGCAGGGTGATCAGTCCGGCCGCATCAATATCCATGCCCATAATATCAGCCCCGCAGTCCTGGACCTTTTCAATTTTTTCAAACAGCTCATCCCCTTCCCAGGGTTTGATAAAGGGAATACCCTCTCCCTGAACGGCCTTGATCTCTTCCAGCGCGGTCTTGTGGATAAATTCAGGAACACCGTCCCCGGTACAGCCGATAATCCCGGCCTCTCTGCAACCCTGAAGAATGGCCCTTACATAGTCCTGTTCGCTGATCCTTCCGCCCATATTAAATGACACCCCGCCGATAGGGGCGGCAAGCAAAGGCAAAGACAGCTTTTTACCCAAAATGTCACACCCCGTTTCCGGTTCCGTTACCCCATGGATCAAACGCATATTCAATTGCAGGGCATCCAGGGCTGCCAAATTATCCTTAAAGGCGGCTCCCGTTCCAATACCTCCCATGCCCGGGACCTCTCCGGCACAAACCCTGCCGTCGCATCTGGGGCAGACCCGGCAAAAACCGTCCATCAACTCTCTTGCCTTATCTCGTATCTCTTTCACGTTTTGTTTTCCTGGTTCTTTAAAGTCAATTTGTTGTCAATTGATAAAACCGTCCTGCCGCCGTGACCATGTCCCGAAGCGGGCGGGAATTGATAGAATCATATAACTATTTTTACCATTCTTCAAA
>JAKSBO010000009.1 GCA_022361095.1 Desulfobacterales bacterium
TCAATTGAATGGATTTTTTATAGATAGGCTATAAAAAATAGTAGGAGTAAACATCACAATATTTAAAGTAGCATTTATATAAATATTCAGATTTGCTTTATCCTTTATGGGACCGTTTGCTAAAAAATAATAAATAGCCAATGGTAGAATTATAAAAATTGAAATCCAAAAAAGATATACCCCTAATAATGCAAAATCACTAACTGCAGTAGACACTATTTCATTTTTTATATAAGAATAGCATTTGATAAGCAAATAAGTGCCTGTCAAAATAAAGCAAGACGCTACTGTAGTATATACCATTATAATGAGCATATTTTTTCCTTATAGTAGTTTCATTGGAAAAGGCATCAATGAAAGCCTCGAGAGCGAAGGATTAAGTTTGATATTTAAAGGTGTACAAGGTTGCACCGGTCTCAAGTTCAATGGTTTTAATATGACGCCCAATCGCATCGATAATATGCCCATATCCGTTGGAATCTGCATAAACGATATTTTTTTTGATTCAACGTTTAAATAGGGCACCAGGGGCCCAAGCTTTGTGATGATATGCCGGCTACCCAGCGTTGTATATATATTCCTGGAATCGTCAATTGCCAGATTTGGAAAGCCATCTATTAAATCCGGCTCAATGGCAAACACGTCCTCCACAGGCTGCGTGGTTCCACCATCTCCGGTTATTGTTTTAATAACTCCGCTTCGGAATTACCGACAGGTCATCCTTCCTCATAATCAATAATCAAGGTTTGACCCTCCGACTCTGTATTACGCACCTTGACTTAATTTCTCATAGGCGGAATTCATTAATCGCTTTCTTCAGTTTGTCTCTGAAATTTCCACGTTACACTTTTTACAATATCGAACATATCTTTCTTTCTTAAATACAAAATAAATACCTATGAAAACAAAGATTAAGAAAGATAAATATGGTATAAACGTTTGGTATGAAATCAATAATAATACTGGAAATAATAAAAGGCCACTAACTATCCATAGAATTCCATAGCGTCTATGATCTTTGATTGAAATTGCACATCCGCATTTACTACATTTTGTATTTTCCATTTTTTCTCTTTCACGGGCATAAGCCTGAATCATCATTTCCTATAAATAAATCACGCAAATTGTCTTTCATTTCATTAAATAAATCTTCAATAACCTGACCTACCCCTGCTGCTTCCAAGAAGCTTTGAACAATAACGCCACCGCCAAATCCCGCGACAGATCCGACAAGTGCTCCAGGTACAGCGCCGATTCCACCAATAGTTGATCCTGATATGGCTCCACCGACTGCACCGCTCACGCCTCCGCCGATGCCAGTAGAAAATATCCTTCTACCGGCTGGTTCAATATCAAGATAAGCATATGAGATAGATTTAACCGATTGGTTAATAAATTGATTAAATAAAAATTGTTTAATCAAACCATCGGGATCATAGAGCCCTCCTGCAAATCCCAAGAGCACGGTAAATTCAGGGGCCGTATCATTGATCACGTTTCCGAAGGTATCGTAATCCACCTGCTTTACCACGTTTCCGGAAGCATCTGCAA
>JAKSBO010000120.1 GCA_022361095.1 Desulfobacterales bacterium
AAGAAGAAAAAGATCAAATTAAACATTCGTACTGAAAAGAAAGCCGCTTAAGTCCTGCATTTTATCCCGAAGCTCAAGTATCTCTTCTGCAGGAAACTGTTTGATGACTTCATCGGTCTCTTTATCCATGATTTTGACAACCACATCTTCGGTGTCGTCATCAATGCTGAAATTCAGTCTTGTCTGAACCGTGTTGGCAAAATCCTCAAGGGCTTCCACCATCTCTTCAACATCTTTTCTGGTCAATTTAACCTGATTACCTGACTCCTCGCTTTTTTGCCCGGAAGTCTGTTTGTCCGCCTGTTTAGCGTCTGCCGAAGCCGCTTCAGCCTGCTTTAACTCGGAGAGCGTCGTAATATCCGCACTGACTGTCTCGGCGGCAGTTTCCCGGCCCTGGACGCCGGTTTCAGGTCTGTCTGTATTAATGATTATATTTTCTGTTACATTCATATCTTTCGCCTTCCCAAGGTAAACAATGCCTACCGGCTGATACTGATCAGCCTTGGGCTGCCCTGTGACCGCCGGTAGCTATCCAGAGTTGTTTTCCCATGCTTGAGAGATTTGAGGCTTTTTTCCAATTGTTTCTTGTGCCTTTGTATCTCAACCACGATGGTTTCGTCAACCTTTAGGATTAGCCCGAGGCGCTCTTTAATTGTTGCCATATCGTGCGCATCCGATGTAAATTCAGGTTGCCCCGTGGTGCTGATAAACTCGCTAATGGCACTTTTCAGCTTTTCCGAGGCTCCCCTGCGCTCAATGGTCATCTGGGCCAGATCCGGCAACTGTTCAGCTTTCAGCAACTCCAGATGCCTATTCTGGAGATCTTCATAGTCGCTGCACTGCTTTGAAATATGCGCTGCTGAATCTTTCATATATTGTTCCTATAACTTAAATGGCAATACTTGTTTTGTGACCATGTTTTTCATATCCTGAATAGTTCATGGAAGAAACCTCTTTTTTTTGTTCAACCTGCGTATGGGTATGCGCCTCAGTATCTTCCCGGCCCATGACAGTGGTTTCCCATATCCGTTTAAGTTCCATCAGATATTTGGTTGCCCGGTCAAGGGTTTGAATGTCGTTGGAGACGGAGACCTTGCAAAGCTCCTGCATCATAGTTAAAAAAAGGCTTTTTACAAAGAAAATCTGCTCATCATCAATATCTCGAAGGGATGCGTTGAGCTCGGATATAATGGCAATGGCCTTGCTTAAATTTTCGCCTCTTTGCTTGGGATTTTTGTTAATCACCCCTTCCCTGGCAAAGCTGATACGTTTGATGGCGCCATCGTAAAGCATGAGGATCAATTTTTGTGGATTGATTTCACTGCTGACCTGGACTTTCTGATAGGAACTAAGGGCATTGTATACCATGTTAATTTAACGCTCCTTTTTGCAACCGCCTGACGTTTGCCATCCTCAGGGTTGCACTAAAAATTTGTGGGCATGAGACTGCAAGGCACCCGTTTCTTGTATTGTGCAGTCATTGGTTTTTATCTTTACCGGCTCTTTTTGGTTTAGGTCGTATTCATGAATTCTTAAAGTTATTTATCGGCAAAAATCGGTAATACTTTATATAGAATTCTTATGATTTTTTTGATCCGATTTAATTTTTTTTGTGGTGCCTTTGGTGTCTGCGGACAACAATTTGCGACCCCATTTCATTGCTTTTGCTTGACATCTTGTGTCAATCGAAGTAGTTAAGGCCTTTCTTTAAATGTTTTCAACAGGTTGAATGGAGGGAAATATTGACACTTACCAAAATGGATATTGTTGAAAAAATATCAGAGACACTTGATCTATCAGGCACCGAGGCCAAAAACACAGTGGAAGAGATGCTTGAAATTATAAAATTCACCCTGGCATCCGGAAACGATCTCATGATATCAGGATTTGGAAAATTCCAGGTAAATGAGAAAGCTCCCAGAAAGGGCAGGAACCCGGCCACAGGTGAAACCATGATGCTGAAAGGCAGAAAAATTGTTACCTTCAAATGTTCCGGCAAACTGCGAAACCAGATCAACGAAACCCAGATGGCGGAATAGGGATTCTTTTATCCAATCCGCTCCTTTTCGAGAAGCCGTGAATATTCGCCACCGGCCCGGGCGAGCTGTTCATGCCCCCCCTGCTCAATGATCTGCCCGTCCTTTAACACCAGGATGTGATCACAGGATCTGACGGTTGAAAGGCGGTGGGCAATGATAATGGACAGACGCCCTTGCATCAATCGTTTCATGGCGTCATGAATTTTCACCTCGGACTGGGAATCCATATAAGAGGTCGCCTCGTCAAAGATAATCAAATCCGGGTTACAGGCAAAGGCCCGGGCAATGCAGACCAACTGTTTTTCCCCCGAAGAGAGGGGGCGGCCGCCATCCTGGAGCATGGTGTCAAGCCCTGAAAATTTATCGAACAGAAATAAGCAGTTGGCCTGTTTCAGGGCTGCTTCAAGGGTTGGATCATCCTGGCCGGAACCATCCGGGGAACGGCCAATGTTTTCCCGTACGGTTCCGGAAAACAGGATGGGATCCTGCATGACCAGGGCGGTGTGATGCCGGATACCTGAAATATCCATGTTCAAATAATCATGGCCGTTAACCAGGATTCGGCCGGCCGTGGGGCTGTAAAACCCGGCTGTAAGATTGATGATGGTACTCTTACCGGCCCCGGTCTGTCCCACAATCCCCATAGCCCGGCCCTTTTCAAGGCTGAAACTGATATTTTTCAATACCGGAGCATCCGGGGTGTATGAAAATGATACATCTTCAAATGCCAGCCGCCGGATACGGCCCGGATCAGCTCCCCGGAACTTTGCCGTATCCTGCCGGGCCTTGGGCGTGTTTAATACGGCAATGATTCTTTCGGCGGAAGCCAAGGCATTCTGCAGGAGATTAAATTTCTCGGATAACTCTCTCAAGGGCCTGAAAAACAATTTCATATAGGCCAAAAACGCCGCAAGTTCACCAATGGTCAACGCATGGTTTTCCACCATAAAAGAGCCGTTCCAGATAATAACAGCCACGGCAAGGGTGCCCATGAGTCCCACCATGGGCATAAACACGGCAAATACCCGGATATGGGCCATGGCAGCCCTGAAATGAGCCATATTCAGGCGTTTGAACTCATGGATAAAGTGCAGACCGGCCATACAGGTCTGGATGGCCCGTATCCCGGTGATGGCTTCGGAAAAACGATGGTTGATCTCAGCATTTTTTTGCCTCAGTATCCGAAACACCCGGCGCAAAATACCCGAAAAATAAACCACCCCCACAAAGATCACGGGAACGAGCAGGCTTAGGTAAAAGGTGAGCCGGTGATTGGTGAAATACAAAATCACAAATACCCCGGCCATCAGCAGCAGATCCCTGAAAATAAAAACAAGAACGTTTGTAAACATTTCGTTCATATTCTCAATGTCCCCGGCCACCCGGGCCACAAGCCGTCCCGAGGTGTTTTTATCAAAATAGGCCACAGGCAGATCCGTCATATGGTCAAACAGGCGGCACCGCAGATTGAGCATGATTTTCTGGCCCGTATACTCCATGAACATGGCCTGGCTGAAATCCAGCACAAACCCTGTGAGGATCACCACGCCGAACCAGATACCGAAAACAGAGAACTGCTCAATTTTAACCCCTAAGACATTAATCCCCGGATCACCTGAAACAAGAATAAACCCGTCAAGGGCCTGCTGGATGAGCCAGGGCTGGAACAGCTCAAAGCCGGTGACCACAAAAACCAGGAACGTCGTTAACCCAAGCATCCAGGCATAGGGCCGGACATAGGGGATCAATGCTCTAAACAGGGCCAGATCCGCCAGACTGACCTTTTTTTCCTCGTCGGAAAAGGCGTGGGGCCGGCTGTTCATGAGCGGCCTCCCTGGGATCGGCGTTCAGACTGCTGGACCTTAAAAGAGGTACGATAAAAGGCATTGGATGCCTTGAGTTGTTCATGGGTGCCCTGGTCCGCAATCCTGCCGTTGTCCATGACATAAATACGGTCACATCCGGAAAGGGCTGAAATCCTGTGGGAAACCATGACCATGACGGCATCCCGGTTCATCCGGTTAAGGCCCCGGATCACCCGGTCTGCAGTGCGGGTATCCAGATGGCTGACCGGATCATCCAAAAGCACCACCGGCTTAGGGCGCAGCAAGGTCCGGGCCAGGACAACCCGCTGTTTTTGACCGCCGGATAAGGTTACCCCCCGTTCCCCGACCACCGTGCCAAGCCCCTTGGGCATCCGGGCAATGGTGTCGCCCAAATCACAAATGCGGATGACCTGGTCCAGCATGTCACCCGCCTTGCCCCCCTCACCCATTAGCAGATTATCTTCAAGGGTTCCTGAAAATAAAAACGGTTCCTGGGCCATAAAGCTGATATAACGTCTTAGGAATTGTGGATCAAAAATTTTCAAATCTTTGCCGTCCAGGCTTATCCGGCCGGTCATGGGGTCATACAGGCGCGGGATCAATGACAGCAACGTGGTTTTACCGCAGCCGGGCGGCCCGGTAATGCCGATCCGGGCACCTGCCGGAATCTGAATTGAAATATCAGAGAGCACATTCACCTTCTTATCATAGGAAAAACAAACCTTTTCAAACCGGATATTGCCGGTTACAACATCCGGCATCACCGTATCTTCAGGGAACGTGATGTCGGACCGGGTGTTCAAAAGAACGTTTATCCGTTTCAAGGATGCCATGCCGCGCTGCAGCAGATTGGTCATCCACCCGATGGCAATCACGGGCCAGGCCAGAATTCCCAGGTATTGAATAAAGGCCACAAACCCGCCGGGACTTAACTGCTCTTGCATGACCAGGGTTCCGCCGTAAAGGATGATGATCAGGGTGGAAATATTAAAAAAAAATTCCAGTAAGGGGCGCAGCAGGGCATTAATATAGGCCCGTTTCAAATTTTTTCTGAAATATCCCTGTGCGCTGTGCGCCGTCTTTTTCCGAACCTGTGACTCAAAATTGAATACCTTGATGACCCGGATGCCGAAAAAACTTTCCCTCACCTGCTCGGTAAGTGCGGAAAAAGCCTCCTGGGCGGTGTTGTGATAGTCATGCATCCGGTTGCCCAAATGTTTTGTGACCAAAACCAGAAAAGGCAGGGGAATCAGGCACAGGGCCGCAAGCTTCGGACTTGTCCAGACCATGATGCCGATGCAGGCACTGCCCAAAAGCAAGGTGTCTACCAGGGCGATGATGCCGAAACCAAAAGCCATACGCACATGAAGAATGTCCGACGTGGCATGAGCCATGATATCCCCGGCCCGGGTTTTATCATAATAGGCCATGTCCAGGCCGAGCATATGGGTGTACAGCTCATCCCGGATACCCCGCTCAAGATCCCGGGCCGATCCCATTAAAAGCATACGCCACCCGGAACGCAGCAAGGCCATGAGCAACCCTGCCCCCACAATGACAGCGCATTGAATTAAAAGGGTATGACGGTTAAAATCAGCCTGGGCCAGCGTATCCACAGCCCTGCTGACAATCTGGGGGATCACAAGCTGGAGCAGATCCACCACAATCATAAAAAAAACGCCTGCAGCTATTTTTTTAGAATTCTTTCGGAAATAATAAAAGATCAGCTTCAACGTTCGGCTCCGGTAAATCAGATAAAAACAGACATTTTGGAAAAATAATCATCGGGGGAAAAAATTCAATGTTGGAAGAGATCTAAGGGTGCCTCTAATAATTAGAATTTTGGTTTGAGTTCGAGGCGC
>JAKSBO010000431.1 GCA_022361095.1 Desulfobacterales bacterium
CAGCACTAAAAATGCAAGGGAGAACGCAGAGACCAACAAACACGGATAAATTCGGCTGTTGTAAAAATGATGTAAAAAAATGGTAATGGAAAAGCCGAACAACCCCACAACAATGGAAGGGATTCCGGCCAGAAGATCCACCATAAACCCAAACACGAGCCTGGCGCTTGAAGATGCATATTCGGCCAGGTAAATTCCGGCACACAGCCCCAGGGGCAGCGCAATGCCCACGGACAGAATGATCAGCATAAAGGTACCGGCCATGGCCGGAAAGAGGCCGCCGAACACCTGGCGTTTGAGCAGGATGGCATCCCAGGGGCGGGTGTCGGCAAAAATGAGATCCCAATTCAGGGATCGCCACCCGTTCAGAATCAAAAACCCTATAATAATGCAAACGCCTGTGGTAAGCAGCAAAGCGCATGCCCAGGAAAAAACGGATAAACACCTGTCAGGTAAATTCTGTGACACTATTCCATCCTGCGACCGGCAATGCGTGCCAAAAAAATGCCTAGGCCTGTCATCAAATATAAAACAGTACCACTAACAAATATGGTTTTAAATTCAATGCTGTCAAAATCCGCTGCAATGATCATGGCAATGTGGGCGGTCAGTGTCCTGGCTGAATCCAGAACCGATGCCGGCATCATGACACTGTTTCCGCTGAGCATCAGGGCCACCAGGGTATCCCCCATGGCCCGGCCGAATGCCAGAATCAATCCGGTCAACACCCCGGGCCAGGCCTGGGGTAAAATCACGTAAAACAATTTCTGAAAAGGGGTGGCCCCAAGGGAATCCACTGCATCCGTATAAATCTTGGGCACCCGTTCAAAGCTTGTGCAAAAAAACAGAATCATGGTGGGGGAAATAAGCAGGCCAAGCATTATGGCCGCAGTGAATATGCTCATTCCTGAACCATGGGAAAAAAGATCCCGGACAAGGGGGACCAGTAGGAACACCCCCACAAAACCGTAAATCACAGTGGGAATGGCAGTCATGAACTGGACAAATTTTTTAAGCAGCCGGCCGGCAAGACCTTTATGGGTAATTTGCATGAAAAATGAACATCCGAGACTGATGGGCAAACTGATGACAAGGCTCAACGAAGCAATATAAAACGTACCTGCAATCATGACCCAAATGCCGAACCGGTCATGATCCGGAGACCAGGAGTCGGTCAGAATTTTCCAGAGCATCCCGCTTTTAAATACGGGCAGGCTTAAGCGCACCATGAATCCTAAAACACAAAGGGTGACCGCCGCACATAAAAAAGATGCACCGGCAAAAACAACCGGTGCACATTTATCTTTTAACGACATTAATGAACAGGAATGAATCCCATCTCGGAAACAATCTTCTGGCCCTCGGGACTGAGCAGGTAGTTGATCAGCTTTTTGGCAAGCCCGGTATATTCGCCTTTGGTATTGCTGTAAAGTCCTCTGGCAACCTTGTATTCGCCGGATTGAACCGTTTTCAGTGCGGGAATGATCCCATCCAGGGCAATGGGGGCAACCGATGC
>JAKSBO010000965.1 GCA_022361095.1 Desulfobacterales bacterium
GACGACAAAAGCGCATCAAATTCCATCAAGTCGGAGGCCGACATTCTTGTGGGAGATGCCGGAGCCTTATCCCCATGCGCGACCCGGGTGGCAAACCCGGGACGGCGGATATTGACCCGGCCTGCCCGGTTCTGGACGTAAATACCCTTGCCTCCGTGAAACAGGACCGTTAAACGGGTACCCTGAAGGTTTCCGGCATACATGGAGCCCCGGATGCCGATGGTCCCGGACACCGATGTCGTTTTAAATTTTTCAGGTGCCATGCGGGTGATGGCCCCCCCCATAATCCTGAAACTGCCTTCCCGGATCTGGGTTTCCATCGCGGCTTTGTTATTTTCCGGGTCCCATTCATAGGCTGCAAGGGCCATTTTTGTATTACGGCCCAGTGTCATCAGGGTATTATCCTGGAACATGAGCTGAACCCGTCCGGTGCCCGTTTCAATAACATCCCGGCGAAACACCTTGGCATTCAGGCGAAGGGCTCTTTTCTGCCCATTTTCCGCCACAGCCACCACCGATCCCCTCACGGCCACAACTTTTCCGATAAATTCATCCTGATTGGCCACACACAACACAGGAAAGGCCAAAACCAATAATATCCATCCGATAATGTTATGCTTTTTCATCAGTCTTTTCCTCTAAAAATTATATACAAGACTGGTCTGAACAAGATCCTGGGTATACTCATAGAGATCCTGGTTTGAAAATGCCCAGATACGCTGGTATTTTAACCGCAACTCACAATACTGGTCCGGACGGCCGGAGCGCTGCCACAATTTTCTGGACAGGCCCAGGGAGAGCGTATGCTGGGTATCCTTTCTTCTATCGGCAAACAGATAACCCGGTTCATCATAATTGGTCATTCGAAATTCATAATTGAAAAAGCCGTTCACCTTGTGGAACAGGAAACGGGAGGCAGATAAATTAAAGCATAATCTTTTGAATCCATATTCATCGTCCTTTGCATCTTCGCGTTCCAGGCCCACCCCCATGTCAAACCAGGTATTGAACTTCAAAACAATCAAATTTGCGTCAAGGCTCAGGGTGTTGCTGTCCATGGCCGGAAGATCAGGATAATTTTTTTGTTCAACGGTCGCACCGGTACGCACCATGGTTGAAGGAGAAAACACATAATCCATGGTTGCCCGCCCCCCAATGCTGTCCATATACCGCTCATTGTCAAGACCAATCTGCCGGGTCAATAATTTTAAGCCAAGCTTGCGCCGGCCTGAAATATGTTGAAGACCGGTTAATATTTCCCCATAACGGATATCAAGGGCATGGGTCTTGTCATACCATCCGATAAAAAAAGAGCCGTCTGTTTTCCAGGCCCAGGGCGTGCGAAGAAACCGATAGGTATGATCAAGGTTCAGTCCCGTGTAAAAAAACCAGTCTTCGGTCTCCTTGGCCGAAGGTCCGGTCAGCGTCACATCACCGATTGAAGTATCAATGATCTGACTGGACGGGGATGACCAGACATTATTATTCCAATCTATTCCGGTGGTAACACTGCCATGGAAAAAATGAGTCTGCTCGGACTTGTCGACCCCGGCCATAAAGGCCTTGATATTTTCCTTAACGGTTTCAGGCGGATCTGCTGCAAGCACCTCCCGGCAATATTGCCTGGCCGTATTGTTATCACCGATAGCATAAAACGCACGGGCCAGTTCAAGTTTAATCCTGTCATGGCCGGGAGCAAAAATCAGAATGCGCTCAAAAACCATAATTGCCATCTCAAAATTACCGGATTCAAAGGCAGCGCGGCCTAAATAAAAATTGAGTTCAGGATTATTTGGCTCCCTGTCCGACAATTCAAACAGCATCTGGTACGCTTGGTCAAACTGCCCAGTTTTAAACAAGGCAATTCCCTGGGCAACACTGCCCGGACCCGAATCATCCTGACCAAACGCCATTGCCTGCCAAAAAAGAAAGACCACCGTAACAAAACACAGCTTTTTCATGGATAGACTCTTTTTCTGGGAAGAATTTAACTCATTGAATTAATAAATAGAGATAACAATAATGAAAACCAAAGTCAACGCGAAGATTTCGCCGGGTACGACCTTGTTTCTTACTTTTTTACCTTCAACACACCTAAGGTTTTTGTCATGGCGAGCACGTCGTAGCGCCCTGTCGCCTGTGCCTGTTCATACACCTGACGCGGGGGCTGTCCCCCTTCTTCGGGATTGAAAAATATATCATGGATGACCAGAAAGCCGCCCGGGATGATATGGGGGGCCCAGGTCAGGAAATCGGCGTAGGCCGCGTCAAAAGAGTGGCCGCCGTCAATAAACACCATGGATAACGGTGTCTTCCACATGCGGCCTGCTGTTTTTGAGGTACAGACGATGGGCACCACTGTGTCTGCTAAGCCTGCCCGGGAAAGCGTCCGGCGAAAACACGGAAAGGTGTTGACCGTTGACGTTTTCTCATCGTAAAGGTCCGCGTCAAAATATTCTTCACCCGGTTGCTGTTCTTCTGAGCCTTCATGGTGATCGATGGAAAATAAAATGCTGTTGTTCTGTTTGCAGGCAGACCCGATAATGGCAGCAGACCGTCCGCAATAGGAGCCGATTTCAAGTACCGCCCCCCCCCTTGAGGCAGTCAGGGAAATGTCATATAACCGAAGGGCCTCATCGTCATCCATAAACCCCTTGATGGTATTTAAAAATTCAAAATCAAGGGGCCGGGTCACGAAATCTTTTCCTCATCATAGCTTTTCACAAGAATTTCCCGGGGTTTGGAACCGATCTGGGGACCGACAATCCCTTCATGTTCCATCATTTCAATAAGCCGGGCAGCCCGGTTGTAACCAATCCGCAACCGGCGCTGGACATAGGAGATGGAGGCCTGGCGATCGTTGGTCACCAGCGCCACGGCTTCGTCATATTTTTCATCATATTCGGATTCGTCAAACACTTTTTCCTGGCCGTC
>JAKSBO010000370.1 GCA_022361095.1 Desulfobacterales bacterium
AGGACGCGATAAGAACCCAGATCTTGCGAATGATCTTTTTTTTCATTTACATTCTCCTTAGTTGGTTGAAAATAACTGTGTAATTCACTCTGCGCTTTTTCATCTAAAACTGTTTTAACTAAACGGTATGGCTGGATCACTAAGGTTACGTACGGCAATTGACTGTTCCGTATCTGTTCAGGCCGCCTCTGATAATTGCATTTTGGCTATGGTTTCTTCGTTGCAATAAAATTTTAATGCGTCCCGAACCCAAACCAGAATTTTAATTATTAGCGGTGCCCTTAAATTTTAAACTGGTCAACAGTTTTTGCCAGCTGCTCTGACAATTGACTTAACCCCCCCGCACTGGTATTCACCTGGGTGCTGTTGGCAGACATCTCGGTTGCTGCCTGGTTCACCTCGGCGATGTCTTTGGCGATTTCATTTGCCACTGTGGAACTCTGGGTCACATTCTCTGTCACGTCCTGAATCCCCTGGGCTGCCTGGATGACATTGGAAGCAATTTCTTTGGTCGTGACCGACTGTTCTTCCACAGATGCCGCAACTGTGTCGATCATTTCATTAACCGTCCCGATGGCGAGTGAGATCTCTTCGATTTCAGAAACCGTCTGGCCGGTTGAGTCTTGAATGGTTTCAATTTTCTGTTTGATTTCCATGGTGGCTTCTGCGGTTTGTCTTGCCAGCGCTTTGATCTCCCCTGCCACCACGGCAAATCCCTTGCCGGCTTCCCCGGACCGGGCCGCTTCAATGGTGGCGTTTAACGCCAGCAGGTTGGTCTGTTCTGAAATCTCATTAATGGTTTCAACCACCTTTCCGATTTTCTGGGCGGATTTGCTCAACTGATCTATATTCTCAGATGCCTTTTTTGTCCTGTCTACAGCCTGGCTGCTCGAAACCCTTGTCTTTTCAGTGTTTTGAGATATTTCGCTGATGGTTGATTTCATTTCCTCGGCAGCGGATGAGACCATACTGATATTGGTTGAGGACTGCTCGGCCGCAGCAGCCACAGAGGATAAATTGGAACTCATCTCTTCTGCTGCCGCTGCAACTGCGCCGGATTTAACAGACATTTTATCCGCGCCGTCACTCATTTTTTTAGAAATGGCAAAAAGTTCGCCGGAAGAGGTGTGAAGCTTTTTTGAATTTCCGGTGATATCCGTAATAATGCCGTGGAGCTTCCGGACAAATGTATTAAACCACTTGGCCAGGCTGCCGACCTCATCCTTGCTTTTCACCGTCAGGCGTTTGGTTAAATCGCCTTCACCCTCTGCCGCATCCTTGAGTCCTGCCACAACGTCATTGATGGATCTGTTGATCGAACGGGCGAGCACCAAGGCGAGGGTAACCGCAATCAAGGAAGCCGACAGGCCAACAACGTTAAAAAGCATTTTCATGTACGACGCATGTTGATATACCGATTGGCTGATTTTGAAAACCGCTTCCTTTTGATTTTTTATTTTTTCTTCTTCGGCATTTATTTTTGTTTTTTTGGTATTGACCTTCACTATGGCATCTTGAATACTTTTTTCTTGAAGATCCTGGAGCTGCTTGCTGATGACGCGCACCGCAGCAAAGGCTTTAAAAGCAGAGCCGCTTTCACTTGCCTTGCGTGCAAACCGGGATTTGCCTGGCGTATTGGCCAGCTTTGCCACATATTGGGTTTTCTGGGTCCAGAAATCCACTGCCTTAAGATAATCGGAAAAAAGATTCTGAATTTCCTCGGTTTCAAAACTCTCAGACGCTTTTTTCATTCTCTCGGCAGCCTGGCGGATATTCTTTGAACTATCTTTTTTCGCAGCCTCTATTTCCTGGGGCTCACTGGCGACAAGGGACATTTTTTCGGCAATAACGGCTTGGGTCAGGTCCCTGTCCGCCTCAATCATCAGTTTAATACTGTTTTGGAGGTTTCTGAGCCGGACAATGTCATCATTGATCAAGGGCAGAATTTCAGTGGAGATGAGCGGGGCTATCTGCTTTTCGATGAGCACCACAAATTGGTCATCTACAATGTGCCGCAAATCTTTTGTTAAATTTTCAAGAGCCCACCTCCCAAAAGTGATCAATATAAGGAGTGAAATAACGGGGACCCCAATAATAATCATTATTTTCCGGTTTAAACTCAATTCATTTCCTCCATTTTTATAACAAAAATTTCCTAGGCAGTTGCGAATGCTACAAAAATTTGAACGTATTGGCAACACAATTTTTTACATCTCAGATCCTTTTTCGCAACTTCATGGCCCATTGTGCATAAAAGGAAACGGCGCCCCCAATCTTTCCTGAAATGGAAACCGCTGTATGCCTCGCGAGCGCACCTTATGCCGACAACCCAGAAATCGCCTTACGCGCTAAAATATATTTCGCTCAACAGCACGGCAGACCTTTTCGCTGTTTTCCGAAATCGGTTCATGTATACTTTTGCTAATAGAGGGCTGATAACACGACCTTATTGAATGAGCCGTTTTTCCAGCCGTGAAATAGCTAAATAACCAAAAATAATCGTAAAGGCGACCATAAAAAGAATATCAAAGAATAACAGGCTGCTGAACTGCCCTAAACAACAAGCCCGGATCAAGCGGGCGGAATGAGTGAGCGGGAACACTTCGGATACCCATTGAATCCACCCCGGAAGATTGGTGATAGGGAATACAATCCCCGAAAAGAAAAACATGGGAGTCAGACAGCCGGTTAAAAAGAAATTGAAGTGATTGATGGTCTTCACAAAAGAAGTGACAAATAAAGCGAGAGCGCCAAACATCATTCCTGCAAAAAATCCCACAAGCGGTGTAAGAATAGCAAAATATGAAGGCACAAGA
>JAKSBO010000186.1 GCA_022361095.1 Desulfobacterales bacterium
GAGGGGAGTGGTGGGGAGAGGATGGTTTATTTGGCGACGGTGGTGAGGTTTTGTAATGTTTGGGGGAAGCTGTATTTTCTGCCGGTGAAGCCGATGCATAAGATGATTGTGAGGAGTATGTTGAAGCGATTTGCGAGAGAGATGGGGTAGGGGTGCTGAGAGGTTATAAGAAAAACGCTGGGCTTTTTAAGGGCTCAGCGTTTTGTTTTTATGTTTTGGCTAACTCAAGATTAGAGTTATTTGTTCATTTGTGAGGTGTTTTTCAGGAAGGTGGCGATGGTTTTGATGCCTAGGAGGTGGCGTGAGATTGCGAAGTGTTCGTTTGGAGAGTGGATGGCATCGGATTCGAGGCCGAAGCCAATGAGGAGGGAGTCGATGCCTAGTGTTTGTTTGATATCGGCGACGATTGGGATGGTTGCGCCGTCACGGATGAGAGCGGGTTTTTTGCCTGCGGCTTTTTCGATGGCGGTTTGGGCGACGGTCATGTATGGGGAGTCTAATGGCGTGATAGTAGGGTAGGCGACGCCATGGTTTTCGAGTTTCCATTCGAGGTCGGCGACGTCTTGATCGTTGAGCCAATCGGTGAAGAGTTTTGCGGTACGGACGGGGTTCATTGAAGCGGGGATGCGGAATGAGACTTTGGCACCGGCGAATGTTGGGATGACGGTTTTGGCACCTTTATCCATGTATCCGCCATAGATACCGTTGACGTCGCAGGAGGGGCGAGCCCAGCGGCGTTCGAGGGTTGTGTAGCGGTGTTCGCCATAGGGTTTGGCGTCGACTTGGCCTAGGAATTCGTGTTCGTCGAAGTCGAGTTTGTCCCACATGGATTTTTCGGCATCGGTAAGTGGGTCGACTTCGTCGTAGAAGCCTGGGATGTTGATGCGGTTTTTATCGTCGAATAGGTTGCCGAGGACGCGTGTGAGGATATTGCAGGGGTTTGCGAGGGTCCCGCCGTAGACGCCGGAGTGCAGGTCACGGGAGGGGCCATGTAGTTGGATATCGAAGTAGAGGAGTCCGCGGAGGCCATAGGTTATTGCTGGGGTATCGGCGTTCCACATGGAGGTATCGCAGACGACGCAGACATCGGAGCCGAGGAGGTCGGTATGGTCTTTGATGAATTTGGGTAGAGAGGGGGAGCCGATTTCTTCTTCGCCTTCGAGGAGGAGAGTGATGTGGCAGGGGAGTTTTTTGTCGGGGTGATTTTGTTGGATGGCGCGGATGGCTTCGAGGATGCAGGAGACTTGTCCTTTATCATCGCAAGCACCGCGGGCGTAGATGTTGCCATCGCGGACGGTTGGTTCGAAGGGGGGAGTGTCCCATTTATCGTCGGGTGTTGAGGGTTGAACGTCGTAGTGGCCATAGAAGAGAATGCGGGGTGCGTGGGGGTCGGAGACGTTGTCTTCGGAGGTTTTGGCGACAACGACGGGGTGGCCTGGCGTTTCGTGGACTTCGGTGGGGATGTTCAGATCGTTTTGGATCATGTCCTTGAGGAAGTCGGCGCAGATGCGAATGTCATTTTGTTTGTGCTAAGAAGGAACTTTGTTTTCTTTGCATGATAATTTAAAGGTTGTCTTTCATTAAAAAATAGCGTCCCTTTATTTTTCAAGAGCGGGAAAAAAATACTACTACTTTCCTTCATAAATTCTATTATCTTGGGACATTATGCCCAACATCCTGGTACTTGGGGCCAACATCCTCGCACTTTGGAATGAGCACAGAAGAGAAAAATGAATACATCTCTGGTGGATGACAGCACACTCAGATAAAATGCCAAAATCTGAGCTAAACATGAAAAGGGTCCGAAA
>JAKSBO010000901.1 GCA_022361095.1 Desulfobacterales bacterium
AATATTGTTGTCTCCCGCAGGGAACTTCTCAACGAACAGATCAAAGAAGAGCGTGCCGCATTCATGAAAGAATTGGCTGAAGGGGATACGGTCCAGGGCAAGGTGATCAAGTTGATGTCCTACGGCGCTTTTATTGAACTTGCCCCCGGCGTGGAAGGCATGGCCCATATTTCCGAATTGAGCTGGTCCAGGGTGGAGAAACCTGAAGAAGTTGTCCGGGTGGATGATATTCTGCCGGTTAAGGTGTTAAAGATTGAAAAACCCCTTTCAGACTCTCCCAAAATTTCCCTGTCCGTTAAACAGACCTCGGGCAATCCTTGGGATAACATCGGCACCACGTTCAGCAGCGGAGACCAGGTCAACGGTAAAGTGGTCCGCTTGACCTCTTTCGGGGCCTTTGTGGAGATCGCCCCCGGCATTGACGGCCTGGTTCATATATCTGAAATGAGCCATGTGAAACGGGTACTGAGACCCGAGGACGAGGTGAGCGTTGGTGAGAATGTCCAGGTGAGGATTAAAGCCATTGACATGGACAGCAAGCGGATCTCCTTGAGTATGAAAGATGCGGCTGGCGACCCCTGGACCGGTGTTTTGGCCAAATATCCCGTGGGCAGTGTGGTGGATGCTACCCTGGAGAAAAAAGAGGGCTTTGGACTGTTTATCCGGCTGGAACCCGGTATTACAGGCTTGATGCCCATGTCAAACCTGCGCCAGTCCGCAAATGCAGGGAAAATTGAGGGCCTGAAACCCGGGGATGAAGTACAGGTTCTGGTTCTGGAAGTGGACGAAGATAACCGGCGTATGACACTGGCTCCCCCGGACCAGAAATCATCCGGAAATTGGAAGCAGTTTGCAAAAAGTAACAAAAGCGGTTCTTCTTTCGGGTCTATGGAAAGTATTTTGCGCGCAGCACTGGAAAAAAAGAAATAGAGAGACTATCTTCTCCTGTTTTTAGCCACATGTCTGCAATGTTTATCACCGACTTTGACGGTACGCTGCTCACGGATCACGGGCGTATCCGCGGCAGGGATATGGATACCCTGGCCGGGTTGAGGGGTGCCGGTGTAATCACGGTCATTGCCACAGGGCGCAGCCTTTATTCCTTCAGGCGCGCCCTTGGGCATATAGGGCTCGCCCCGGAAGATCTGCCCCTGGATTATCTGATTTTTTCCACGGGTGCCGGTGTCATGGCCTGGCCCGGGAATAAACTGATTCGTTCCTGTTCCATCCCTAAAGACGGGGTTTTAGAGATTTCAGCCTGTTTTGATCGTTATGGCTTTGATTATATGATCCACAAAGCCATTCCCGATACCTCGCATTTTTTATTTAAGTTTAATTCCGGTAATAATCCGGACTTTTTGCATCGAATGGCCATGTATTCGGATTTGGGTACGCCTTTGGATGCGAACACCACGATTTATGATCTCTCCACTGAGGTCCTGGCCATTGTGCCCGATGGATTGACCCGGCATCAACTGGGCGTGCTTCGTCGTGAACTGTCCGGATTCAGCGTGATTAAAGCGACCTCTCCTTTGGATCATAAATCTTCATGGATAGAGGTATTTTCTTCCGGGGTAAACAAAAGTGCGTCATCCCGATGGCTGGCCCGGCATTTGGGGATCGGCAGGGAAATGGTCACTGCCGTGGGAAACGATTACAATGACGAAGATCTTTTGGACTGGGCAGGGCAGGGCTTTTTGATGGATAACAGCCCAAAGTCCCTGAAAAAGAAGTTTTTGTGTTCAGGCTCCAACAATGAATGCGGGGTGAGCCGGGCGGCAAAGTCGGCAGGATTTCTAAAATGAGCTTTCCTCCGGGTCATCTTCGGTTTCGTTAAGATTTATGTCCGGGTAAAGTTTTTCGCAGCAAGCGGGGCAGATGCCGTGGGAAAATATCAAATGATCAAAAACTTTTTCAATATCTGCCCACTGGTTATCCTCTCCCCTGATTTTTTTGCAGCTGGCACAGATGGCAACGGCATGCTCGGGTATCTTCTGGGGGGATTTAATGAATTGTTCATATTGACGCTGCAGTTTAATGCGCCGGGATATGTCCCGGGCCATGATAATGGTGCCGGTGAAGGTCTGATCTTTGCCTTGGTTGATGGGGCTGCAGGTTAATTCGACATGCACGATGCTTTCGTTTGCATGCACCAGTTGAATTTCATATCTGCTGGCCCCCCCTTTTTTCCGGATTTGGGTCTGTTGACGTATCGTCTGGAAACTGTCCCGGGTTGAAATTTGCTCAAGGTTCATTGTTATGAGTTTGTCAGCAGGATACCCCATCATTTTACAGAATGCCGGATTTACAAAGGTTATATTTTCCCGGGCATCTACGGTGAGTACCCCTTCTGCAATTTGTTCGGTAATGGTCCTGTATTGTTTTTCACTTTTTTCCAGCCGTTCGCTGTACGCTTTGTTTTCAAGGGTTAACCGGCGGTTTTCAAATACTTTTTTTACCACATGAATAATGATGTCCAGATCAATGATGGGCTTGGAAATATAATCTTTGGCACCCATTTGAAGGGCCTGGATGACATCCTGCTTTTTGCCGGCACCCGAAATCACGATCATGGGCTGATCCGGGTCGGCTTCGTGGATGGTACGCATGACCTCAAGGCCGTCCATGACCGGCATCAGCAGATCCGTGATGACCACGTCCACGTTTTTTTTGAAAAATAGGTCCAGGCCTACGTGGCCGTTTTCTGCCGTAAAAACCTGGTATCCCTGATCCTCAAATAAATCAGCCAGGCTTTCCCTGATGGAGATTTCATCATCTATAATTAGAAGCGTTTCCTGGTGCATTTTAATAATGTATTCACCGGGGTAGCATTTTTCCGGTACTTTCAAATATTTTTAAATGATTAAGTTAGAAAAAATTATACCAGATCAACGGAGCAAATGTAAATCACAGATCTTTAATTAATTGAACCATATCCCGGACGGCCGTGTCCATGCCTGCCATGACGGCTTTGGATATGATGGCATGTCCGATACTGTATTCAGTGATTTCTGACAATCCCTTGAATTCTTTGATGGATTGGTAACAGATGCCATGTCCGGCATGAACCCCTAAGTTCAGGCGGGCGCCTATTTTTGCTGCATCCACAATCCTTGAATATTCACTTTCCCTGTCATACGAGGTTGTGGCATCGCAGAATGCACCTGTATGTATTTCAATGGAATCGGCATCAATTTTGTGGGCCGCTTTGATCTGATCCAGGTCCGGATCTATGAAAATACAGACCTTGATGCCGGCATTTTTCAGGGTGGTTACAGCCTGCCGGATGTGCTCCGTATGGGTAATTACATCCAGTCCGCCTTCGGTGGTCAGTTCTTCTCTTTTTTCGGGTACCAGGGTGACGGTATCGGGCTTGATGTCCAGGGCAATGCCCAGCATTTCACTGGTGGCGGCCATTTCAAGAATCAAGCGTGTTTTTATTGTCTGGGAAATCAGCCGGACATCTCTTTCCTGGATGTGGCGGCGGTCCTCCCGCAGATGTACCACAACGGCATCTGCTCCGGCGGTCTCTGCGGCCAAAGCGGCCTGGACCGGTTCCGGGTATATGGCGCCTCTTGCCTGGCGCAGGGTTGCCACATGGTCTACATTCACAGCTAATTCAGCCATATTAATATCCTTTCGTTTGGGCTATTTAT
The DNA here is from genome assembly GCA_022361095.1 of Desulfobacterales bacterium. Classification (GTDB taxonomy): domain Bacteria; phylum Desulfobacterota; class Desulfobacteria; order Desulfobacterales; family Desulfobacteraceae; genus Desulfobacter. The sequence continues at coordinate 3,657 of JAKSBO010000901.1, forward strand.
TAGAACGCGGTCAGATCAGGGTTATTTTCAATACGTCTAAGTAGTTCCAGGCTCTTTTTTTCCATTTCCAAAGCCTGGGTTTCTCCCAATTCATGATCAAATCCAATCAGATGAAGAATGCCGTGTATCAATAATTGGGACATCCGTTCATCCGTGGAAATGCCTGCTGCCCGGGCCTCGGCCCTGGCTGTATCAAAGGAGATCACCACATCCCCGAGAAGTCCGGGGGTGATGTCTGAGAATTCCCCCTCCTGCATGGGAAAAGAGAGCACATTGGTGGGCGCGTCTTTGCCCCGGTATGCCCGGTTCAGCTCCCTGACCTGGGCATCATCGGAAATCACAATGGAAATTTCGTGGTTATCACAACCCAAGGCGCTTAAGATCTGTTCGGTCTTTTTGTGCAGGGGTGCCGTTGGCAGCCTCTCCTCTTGCTGGTTGTCTATCAGTATCTTTAGGTTTTCCATTTTTCTTGTCCTGCTTTTTGTCTTGCTTTTTATCTTGGGCCTTGTCCGTGTACTCAATGCGGCTGTGGTAAATGGACGTTAAAATGTTATTAAAGCTTTTGGCAATCTGGTGCAGGTCTTTTAGCGTCATTTCGCACTCTTCGAGCTGGCCGTCGGCAAATATGTCATTGATCAGTTCTTTTACACGACCTTTGATTCGTGATGGGGTAGGGCGTTCAAGTGCCCGGGTCGCGGCCTCCACCACATCCGCCAGCATCACGATGCCCGCCTCCCTTGTCTGGGGTTTGGGACCCGGATATCTGAAATCATCTTCATTAATGTTTTCATTGCCGGCTTTCAGACTTTTATTATAAAAATATTTTATCAAGGAAGTACCGTGGTGCTGGATGATGCCTTCCACAATTTCATTACCCAGTTTATATTTCTGGGCAATTTCCACCCCTTTTTTAACATGGCCGATGAGGATCAGCGCGGACATGGACGGGGAAAGTTTGTCATGGCGGTTCCGCCCGTCAGACTGATTTTCAATGAAATACATGGTTTTGTCCAGCTTGCCGATGTCATGGTAATATGCCATGACCTTGGCTTTCAGGCTGTCCGCATGGATGGCGGATGCCGCAGCTTCGGCAAGGGTTGCCACAATGACACTGTGATTGTAAGTGCCCGGCGCTTCTATCATTAATTTTTTGATCAGGGGCTGGTCCAGACTTGAAAACTCCAAAAGCTTTGCAGCCGTCGTGTAATTAAACAGGACTTCGATTAACGGGGTGAATCCCACGGTAAGGATAGCCGCAAATACACCGCCGCCCACGGCCAATGTTACCTGTTTGACCAATACTCCCCAGGGCAGAGCCTCGGAGGGCATGAAAAAACCCAGGGCAACGGCCAGGCATGCATTGAAAACCGCCAGTTTGAATCCGGCTACAATGAAATGATGACGTTCGTTTCGTTCCTTGATCCAGTAAGCGGCGGTAACACTGGACAGAAAAAAGAACAAAAAGACCTGGAACCCGCAGCCAAAAGATATGGTGCATAAACTGCAAAGCACCAGTGAGAAAAAGAGAGCAATGTCAAATCCCAGAAAAATACAGGTGATCATGGCCGCGGCCGGTAACGGCACAACCATGTATATCGCATTGGAGGCAATTCTGCCGGCCATTTCCGAATTTGAGGCGTGGGCAATGTATACGGCAAGCTCGGTAAATCCAATATAAAGCAAAAGGCCCAGGGTCAAAAAGGCCATGTGTTTATTCATATCCCGGCTAAGTTTTGGATGATCCTTGAGGTAAAGAAAATAAACCACGATGAGCAACAGGCTGGTAAACATGCAGATACCGGTAATGGTCAAGATCACATCTTTATCTTCGACCTGTTCATTCAGGGTGTTGAGCTTGACCAGTTTGAGCTCATCAACCCGCTCCCCTTCCCGAATGATCATTTCGCCTGCCTTGATCTGGTACAGGGTGGGTTTGATCTTTGCCTGGGCTTCCCGGATACGCTTTTTGGTTTCGTTTTTGTTCAGGGTGATATTGGGCCGCAAAAGCCGCTGGCAGATATCCACAACCAGGTTGGCCAGGCTGTAATTGACACCTTTCAGGATGGGCTGCCCCACAACCCTTACCATGGTCTTGGCCTGGTCCGGCCCGTAAAATACCTTGAGATTGGCCACCACCCGTTCCTTGTGGGGCTGGATGGTTCTCAGGGTGATTCCTTTTTCTTCCTCAGCCAAAAGAATTTCTTTGTTGCTTACGACCCCGTTGGTCAAAATAGTGCTTATGATGGCGCTGAGATATCCCGTGACCTCCTCGGAAAATTTTTCATTGAACAGGATTTGGAATGCGCCTTTGGAGATTTTTATACCCAGTTTTTTTTCAAATTCGGGCTTCAATGCCAGGGCTGCGGAAAAGGAGATTGCCGGTGATTCAGGTAAGCCGGTCTCCGGCGATTCCGATGACAGGATTTCCTGGGTGTTGTTGTCTGCGGTTTGAAACATCTTCCGGCCGAAATGCATGGCGGATGCAATGCCGGTGGTGATATTTTTCAACAGGTTGGCATCAAAATCATATACCGTTCTGATGGATGTTTCGGCCGAATTCATTTTGGCCAGGTTGGTGGCCTTGTCTTCGATAAAAAAATCTTTGGGTGCCTTAATGTCCCTGCCGGCAATATCCCCTATTTGGTATTCATAGGATTCGGTGGTGTAGTCTATGGTCTGGGCCAGAGCGAACAGCGTTACGATCAGAAGAAACATTATCGGCGGCAGATACGGGGTGTGTGACAGAACTTGCCCGGCTTGCTTAAACCAACCCTGGTTACTTGCTTTTTTCATAAGCGTTTATGATATCGGACACCAACCGGTGTCTGACAACATCTTCCTTTGAGAATTCTATAAATGAGATCCCCTTTATCCGGGAAAGCAGCTTTCTGGCTTCCACCAGCCCCGATTTTTTTCCTCCGGGCAGGTCTGTCTGGGTAATGTCACCAGTAACAATGGCCTTTGAACCGTATCCAATCCGGGTTAAAAACATTTTCATCTGCTGGGAGGTTGTGTTCTGGGCCTCGTCCAGGATGATAAATGCATCGTTCAGGGTTCTGCCTCTCATGAATGCAATGGGTGCGATCTCAATAGTTTCCTGCTCAATATATGTCCTGGCTTTTTCAAAATCAAGCATATCATAAAGGGCATCATACAGCGGCCGCAAATATGGATTTATTTTTTCAGCCAGGTCTCCGGGAAGAAAACCCAAGGCCTCTCCGGCTTCCACCGCAGGACGGGTGAGAATAATTTTTTTTACATCCCCCTTTGTAAATGCCGCAACGGCCATGGCCATGGCAAGATAGGTTTTGCCGGTGCCCGCAGGACCGATCCCGAAAAGGATGTCATTGGATTTTATGGCCTCGGTATATGCCAGCTGGGTTGGGGTCCGGGGGGTGATGGGCTTGTTTTTGGCTGTTACCACGATTGTGGTGGTAAAAATTTTTTTCAAAGGGGTGGCGCGATCCTGCCGGGTCGCATTGATGGCGGCATCCAGAACAGCCGGCGTCATCCGTATCTTTTTTTCCACAAGCTCATAAAGCTGGCTGAGCAGGTCAATTACGTTGTCTGTTTTTTTTTCTGCACCATTGACTGAAATCGCCCCTCCCCTTGAATTTATTTTGACATCAAAGGCCCGGGCGATTTTTTCCAGGTTGGTATTGTGGGGCCCAAAGAGTTTTTGGGCAAGGGTAATGTTCTGAAACTCAAGATTTTTCATGGGCTATAGGGTGCATTTTATTGGTTTAAAGGTCAATAAAAATCTTGACTGTCAACAGGCCCTGCTGTTATCTGTTTATACTTAGTGTTTGAACGCAAAGGCACCCATCTGCGGCGGTGCAGCAAAATTTGCAGTCCTCACAACCTTTCGGGTTGCTCCGGTTACAAATTTCCCTGCGCCTTGCATCTGGGGCAACTTTTCGTCCAAACAGGGGTTCCCATTCAAACAATAATTATGAATTCATAATCATTATAAGGAAAGTATGAATTTTTTTGACCTTTGCGTATTGATCATAGTGGGGTTTTGTTTTATTCGGGGGGGCTTTAAAGGCCTGGTCCGGGAGATATCCGGTATCGTGGGCGTTGTGGCCGGTTTTTACGGGGCCAATACCTATTACCCCCAGTTGATCCCCTATATTGACCCATGGATGTCATCGCCGCAGATTCAAAAACTTGTCTGTTTTTTTGTATTATTCTGTCTGATTCTCATCGCTGTGGGCATCGTTGCAGCTTTGATTCACAAATTGCTGAATATCGTATTTCTAGGCTGGGTGAACAGAACATTCGGTGTGATTTTCGGGGCTGCCAAAGGCATTCTTATCACAACCGTTATCTTTATAATCATTACAAGTTTCGCTCCCAACGGAAGTCACCATATGGCCGCGTCCCAAACCGCACCTTACCTTGCCCGGGTTGCCGATGCCCTGACCCTGTTTATTTCCCGGAACATCAAAATGGATTTCACTAAAGAGTTGGAAGGATTGAAAAAAACGTGGAAACAATAGTTCCCCTGCTTGAGATTATCCGAAGGCTTCGGGGGGAGAACGGATGTGCATGGGACCGGAAACAGACCCCGTCCACCATGTGGAAGTGTCTGGCCGAAGAGGTATATGAACTGGAAGAAGCCATTGTCAAAGATGATGAGGACAATATTGTCGAAGAGCTTGGGGATGTCCTTTTTCAGATCCTTTTTATTATGGAAATTTATGCCGGTTCCGGCAGATTCCCCTTTGACCGGGTGGTCAATACCGTGGCTGAGAAAATGATTCGCCGCCATCCCCATGTTTATGCAGACAGTCAGATTACATCCGAAGATGGATTGAATAAACAATGGGAGGCGATTAAGGCCGGTGAGAAGCGTTGTGCCGGGGCATCTGAAAGACGGTCTGCCCTGGACAATGTGCCTGGCGGAATGCCTAGTTTGCTCCGGGCCCTAAAAGTTTCCAAATCAGCTGTTAAGGCTGGATTTGAGTGGGAAAATCTGGGGCAGGTTCTGGATACGGCCGTTTCGGAGATACATGAATTTGAAGCAGCACTCTCCAAGGACAAGGACGATGCCATGGTTGAATTTGGCGATATTCTTTTTTCCCTTGTGAATGTGGCAAGATTTGCCGGGTTTCATCCCGAAACCGCCCTTTACCGGTCCACTTCTAAATTTGAGCAACGATTCAGATCTATGGAAGACGCCATTGTAGAAAAAGGCCTTGATTTAAAGCTGATGACTGCCGAAGAAAAGGAGACGCACTGGCAGACGGCCAAACAGGTTTGCGCACAAAAAAAGAGCTGACGTCTATGGGGGGTTACAGGTAGTCTCCCCTCTGGAATTTCAAATATTCCGTTTTCGCCGTAATCGCCGTGCTGTTGGCAATATCTATGAGTTCCTGGTCATCTTCTCCAAGGGATAGTGTCTCTTCCAATAAAGATGCAGCATCTTCATTGAGCCCTTCAAGCACGGATTTAATATCCTTTAACGGGACATTGGTATTGTCAAGCAGGGATGCATAGCTTTCCAAGCTGTTCAGCAGTTTGTCCGTTTTATCCGTAACGATGTCAGA
>JAKSBO010001048.1 GCA_022361095.1 Desulfobacterales bacterium
CGGAGGGGGCTAAATCCCCCCACAACAAGTTGACAACGTTTACGGCGTGGACTACCAGGGTATCTAATCCTGTTCGCTCCCCACGCTTTCGTCCCTGAGTGTCAGTTACTGTCCAGTAAGCTGCCTTCGCTTTCGGTGTTCTTCCTGATATCTACGCATTCCACCGCTACACCAGGAATTCCGCTTACCTCTCCAGTACTCTAGTGGGACAGTTTCCAATGCAATTCCAGAGTTGAGCTCTGGGCTTTCACATCAGACTTAACCGGCCACCTGCGGACCCTTTACGCCCAATAAATCCGAATAACGCTCGCCACCTACGTATTACCGCGGCTGCTGGCACGTAGTTAGCCGTGGCTTCCTCTCAAGGTACCGTCAGATCTTCGTCCCTTGTGACAGTGGTTTACAACCCGAAGGCATTCATCCCACACGCGGCATTGCTCCGTCACACTTTCGTGCATTGCGGAAGATTCTCGACTGCAGCCTCCCGTAGGAGTCTGGGCAGTGTCTCAGTCCCAGTGTGACCGATCGTCCTCTCAGACCGGCTACCCGTCATAGCCTTGGTAGGCCGTCACCCCACCAACAAGCTGATAGGCCGCAATCCCCTCCCCGAACAGTGTAAACCACCGTTTACCCGAAGGAGGATGCCCTCCTAAGGGACCATTCGGCATTACCCACCGTTTCCAGTGGTTATTCCGATCTCAGGGGTAGGTTGATTACGTGTTACTCACCCGTTCGCCGCTTTACTCGCCCGAAGGCTTTCGCGCACGACTTGCATGCCTAATCCACACCGCCAACGTTCGTTCTGAGCCAGGATCAAACCCTTCACTTGATGAGTTTGAGTCTTGGTTGAGTGTGACATTGGACTCGCGACCTCGCCGCGCTCCGAAGAGCCCGCCGATGCCCCGAGTCAATGCTCGCTCGGGTTTTCAGGAACTACCCTTGTTTTCAAAGAGCTCGGTCTGCCCTGCAGACACTCCTCCCACCACGGGGACGCGAATGGCCCCGGAGAGGAGCTGGGCAGGGGTCTCTCCCAGCGCGACAGCGCGATACGCCGCCTGA
>JAKSBO010000632.1 GCA_022361095.1 Desulfobacterales bacterium
GTTTAATCCCGGAGCTGCCGGAATGTACGAACCTTCAATGCGGGGTATTCGCGCTGACTATGCTGCGGATATGGTTACCACGGGACTGTACGTGGACGGAATCCCTATTCTTGACGCCTACGCATATGATGATGAGATGCAGAATGTCAAAAGAATAGAGGTCCTGAGGGGGCCACAGGGAACGCTTTATGGAAAAAATACGGAAGCCGGTGTCATTAACATCATTTCAATACAGCCTGATAATGATTTTAAAAGCAAAGTCACCGGGACCTTGGGTGAGGACCACAAGCATAGAGTATCTGCAAATGTCAGTGGCCCGATTGTGGCGGACAAATTTTATTTCGGGTTCTCTGCACTGTATGATGAAAAAGAGGGCTTTGTTGAAAATACTACAAAAGGCGAAATTGAAGATGACAGGCAGAAGACTTACGGCAAGGCTATTCTCAGGTGGACTCCGGTGGAACCGCTTGATATCTCTTTTATTGCCCGGTATACGGATTTGGATCATGCCGGCACAAATATGGGGTTGACGGCGGATGGAAATACATCGTGGGGGTTGCCGGTTACCGGAGATCGTGAAGTGACCACCGATAAAGATAATTTTAAAGATGCAACAATCGATTCGCAGGCATTGAAAGCATCATATAAATTCGGAGAATCTTCAGAATTAACCAGTGTTACAACAAGAATGGTGCTTGATGAGGATGGTGCCCAGGATTGGGATTTTTCCGACACGGATATGATGTATACCAAATACACGAGAAACCGGGAATGTGTCTCCCAGGAACTGCGGCTTAACTCAAAGACAGGTTCGGTCAAATGGCTGTTTGGCCTTTATGGCGATGTATCGGAAGCCACATTGGATAAACAGGTGGAAAAAAGCATGGGAAGTATAATACCGACAAACATAGAAACATCAGGGACATCCCTTGGCGTATTCGGCCATGCCACGTTTCCCTTTTTTGCGGATGGTTTGTTCCTTACCACAGGAATACGCTATGACTATGAAGACAAGGAATATGACAGGACATCTGATGACATTTACCTTGATGACACCTGGAATGAGCTGTCCCCCAAAATCTCCCTGGATTATCACGTGGATGACAATATCATGACCTATGTGAGTGCATCAAAAGGATATCGTTCGGGCGGATTCAATCCGCTTTCGGGCTCCACCGACATGCAATCCTATGACGAAGAGAAATTGTGGTCCTATGAACTGGGTATAAAGGGATCATGGTTTGATAACCGGCTGGTGATGCGTGGCGCGGTCTATTATATGGAAATTGAAGATATGCAGGTGCAGGAATACCTCGACCCGGCCACCTCGTTAACCACAAACGCAGCCAAGGGTACCGGCAAAGGAATTGAACTGGAACTTACGGCAAAAGTCACCCCGCACCTGAGCCTCATCGGCGGATTTTCCTACAACGATATCACCTTTGATGAATTTCAGGATGCACTGGGCAACTATGAAGGCAACAACAATCCCTTTGCCCCTGAATATATGTTCAATATCGGCGTGCAATACCGGCATGCAGCAGGGTATTATGCCAGGCTGGATCTGATCGGCACCGGAAAGATGTATTTAGATCACCAGAACGATTACTCACGGGATGCTTATGAGATCGTTAATGCAAAGGTCGGTTATGAATCAGAGACGTATGATGTCTATCTGTATGCAAAAAACGCTTTTGACAAAGATTACAGTGCCGCAGGGTATTTTGGAGGAGGGTATGTTGTTTATAGTCCTCCCCGGGAAATCGGCATGCAGCTTACCTGCAGATTTTAAGGCCACCTTTAATAATTGCCAAAATTCTAATTATCAGAGTTACCCTTAATGCATTATATCCACGGCGGAAAAACAGGACCGCGGATTTTCCCAATGTAAACATTTTATGAACATACGGTCCCGGACGTCCCGGGTTGGCTGCTGCAGCTTAAACCCGGGACGGCGCCCCACCCCGCAGGCTCTTTTTAATAAAGGGTTTTGGCGCTGATATTATTTGGCGATCTTAAAAGAGGCAACATCTTTTAATTTGGTGACACCGATAAGAAAAGGGCAGATCCTTAACGCAAACTATTTAAACGTTGTGTCACGGCGGGGACCGCAGTTATGATTTGTTTTGCAATAAGGCCCTGGTTCTTTATAAGAAAGTCTGTGTAAGCTACTCAGATCTTTCA
>JAKSBO010000334.1 GCA_022361095.1 Desulfobacterales bacterium
GAGATGTTTGGTGATCCGGTTCGGAATGACAAGGGGTGGGATATAATTGGTTTTGATGAGCTTATCCAATCAACAAGAAATGGTCAGTCACCATCAAAAAGCGGTGAAGTCACAGGCTTTGTTTACACATTATCAGCCATTACGGGGGATTCATTCAGAGAAATCTATAAAGAGGCCAAATTTTCTCAAGTAAAAAATGTATACTTTCCAAGTGTCGATGACTTCTTAGTGTGCCGTGGAAATGGGAATATTAATTTAGTTGGGAAAGCATACTTTTACCCTGGTGATAAAGATTTCGTAATGTTTCCAGACACAATGATTGCGATCACAATAAAACCGGATTCAATAAATAAGGTATTTCTTGAACAGCTTTGGAAAACACATTACATTCGTTCCCAAATCGAAAAAAATGCAAGAACAGCAAATGGTACTTATAAAATTAACCAAAATGTCATCAAATCCATGACAATATTAAATCCCCCCTCTTATTATCAAAACCAATTCGCAACCATCGCAGAAAAAGTCGAAGGCATCAAAACCCAATACCAGCAAAGCCTGACAGAACTGGAAAACCTCTACGCAGCCTTAAGCCCAAAAGCCTTCAAAGGCGAACTGAATCTGTCGCGCATACCGATGCCGGTTGAACCGGACGAGGCCAATAAAAAACCTGCCAAAACAGAACCTGAAAGTGTTTTGCCGGAACATAAAAAGCGATTCGAGTTCTCCACACCGGATCAAAACCAGAGAATGGTCTTATCCAGCGCCGAGGGTCGCAAACCGATCCTGCGGAAATGGATGGATGAATACCTTCAGTGGTCGGGCAAGGATGCCGCCTTTTCAGTCGATTCATTCATGAAAGAAGCACAGCAAAAACTGGATGAACTGGACCGTGAGGCGATGCTGAGTGGACAAGGCGCGGAAGGAGCAGAACCGGTGCTTGGCATCAACGACTACGACCATCTGAAAGAGTGGGTCTTTGATCAGGTCCGCAGCGGCAGAATTGAGCAGACCCGAAATCTCATAAAGATGGATGATAAGGAAGAGTTGGGCAATACCATTATACTGAAACACGCATAGGGCCGGATTCGGATGAAACTGATACGTTTAAAAATTACGGATCCCAGGGGTTTTCGAAGCTTGCAGCCGGGGTTTGAGTATCGCTTTCGAAGTGAGTGGACCCTGCAGGATGAGCTGGGTGAAACAGAATTTTCAGACGGTTTCAAGCCCGGTCAAGGGTTTGCCCCGTTTGTCTGCGCAGGTCCCAACGGCAGCGGAAAATCAAACCTGCTGGAATCACTGGCTGCAATCTTTTTTCAACTGGAAGTGCTGCGTGTCCGCCGCAGTTTTTTGCCTTCTGCCTTTATCTATGATGAAGAGGAGAATCCGGAGGGATTCAGGGAGGGGGACGGGTTTCCCAAGGGGTTTGAACTGGATTACCTGATCCCGGTGCCAAAGCATTCCCGCCACAAGAACAGCCCGTTGTTTGCAACGGTTGAAATTCAAAAACTGCCGGATCAATCCCCGAAAATCATCTGGTCAAATTTCAGTGAATTTAACCTTGATGATGATACGCTGAAACGCCTGGAATCAAACAAGGGCCTGGTTGGGGCCAATGAGAGAGATGATCTGCTCCCGGCGTATGTGCTGGGCTATTCCTCGGGTGAAAATGAAATCCTGAGCCTGCCCTTTTTTAAAATGCGCTTTATCCAGTTTGATGAATACCGGCACAGTCTGACCCGGCAGCTCTCTTATCCCGGCAGGCCGGAAACCCGTATGGCGTATATGGATGCCTCGTTCAGCCAGGCGATTTTACTGTGCAACCTGCTGTACCATGATGCCGATACCCTGAAACCGTTTCAGGCGGATATGGGGCTTAAGGATCTGCAAGAGTTCCGCATTATCATCAAGCGGTCCATTCACATCAGTGCCGGACAGGCTGAGGGGTTTGGCAATGATCACCCGGCAGTGTTCATGGACAGTGACGCCGGCACCTATACCTTAAATCTGATTGATCTGTTGGAGGCGGATCAGGATTCGGCAAAAGGCTTTGATCCGCCGGTCACACGTCTGAAACGCTGTGCCACCTGTTATTTTACCGATGAATCCACGGATACGCTATATCTGGATTACTGCGTCAACGACCATACAAAACGAGCCTTTAAACAGAATTTCGATTCTGCCATTGATCTGTTTCATGCATTTCAAGTGCTGCTTACCCTGAATTTATATCCGGTAAGCGAACGCCTCAAAGCCGACCTCTACCAGTCCAACAGCCACTATGTGAGTGAAACGGTTCCGGTTCTTGCCAGTGATGAACGCATCATGCGGTTCAAGTTTGTCCGATTCAAAAAAGACGGGATCAACACCTCTGTAATTCTCAAGGATCTGTCTGACGGTGAACACCAGCTATTGCACAGCCTGGGTCTGTGTTTGCTGTTTAAAGATACCAACAGCCTCTTTCTTCTGGATGAACCGGAAACCCACTTCAACCCTGCCTGGCGGGCCAACTTCATCAGCCGATTCAGAGACTGTTTCCATGAAGGCAAGAACCCACATAAAGACCGGGAAATGCTGATCACCACCCATGCACCGTTTCTGGTATCTGACAGCGAACCTCATAAGGTGCTGGTTTTTGATAAAGATAAGGATACAGGAAACATTCGTATCTCCCATCCCGACTACAATACCCTTGGGGCTTCCATTAACCGGATCACCATCGAGACCTTTGATAAACGCGAAACCATCGGCGGTTATGCACAAAGGCTGTTAACCGCATTTCGTAAGGAATTCAAAAAAGGCGGGGTGGATAAAGATGAACTACTCCGGCGGATTGACCGCAGGCTCGGTGATTCGGTGGAAAAAATGCTGCTCATGA
>JAKSBO010000878.1 GCA_022361095.1 Desulfobacterales bacterium
GCCGACGATGATGAAAAAACTTCAGGGCAAATCGATACAGAGCCCCAAAGCCCGGAAAACGCCTCAACCCTTTGCAACATCAGCTTTTCCATCCAGGGGATGCATTGTGCCAACTGTGCACTGGCCATAGAAAAGGCGTTTGCAAAGACAGAAGGCATCTCGGACACCGCCATCAACCTGCCCCTTGAAAAGGGATTTGTTACATATGACCCGGATCTGATGGATGATCAAAAGGTCCTGGATGTGGTCAAAAATGCCGGTTACACCGCATCCCTTGAAACCGGCCGGGACCAGGCAGGCGGCAGCCGGGAAAAATTCAGATTTTTGTTTGCATTGGCTGTCACCATCCCCATGATGGCCATTATGCATGTGATGCCCTATGGGCCTGTGGCCACCAATATCATCCTTTGCATTATGGCCACTGCGGTCATGGCCGTATCCGGCAGGACTTTTTTCGAAGGGGCCTATTATTCGCTGAAAAACCGGCTGGCCAACATGGATGTACTGATCACCTTAGGGGTCAGTGCCGCTTATTTTTACAGCCTTTTTTCCCTGATTTTTTTAGATGCGTCCCAGATGCTGTTTTTTGACAGTTCCGCCATGCTCATCACCTTTATCATGATCGGCAAAATGCTTGAGGCCAGGGCCAAGGGCAAAACCGGCCAGGCCCTTAAAACCCTGCTGGCGCTGAATGCGGATACGGCCAGGGTGGTCAGGGACGGCAAGGAGCGGATTGTTGATGTTTCCATGGTTGTCCCCGGAGATACGGTGCGGGTATTGGCCGGAGAAAAAATTCCCGTGGACGGCGAAATCCTCGGCGGAGAAACTGCGGTGGACGAATCCATGCTCACCGGTGAGTCCTTCCCGGTCCAAAAAACCACGGGGGATGTTGTTACAGGCGCCACCATCAACTTGTCCGCGCCCGTCACAATGACCACCACCCGGACCGGCAACGACACGGTATTGTCCGGCATTATCAAAATGGTGGAGGATGCCCAGGCAGACAAGGCCCCGATCCAGCGGGTGGCAGACACGGCGTCCAACATATTCGTACCTGTAGTGACGGCAGTGTCATTGATTACCTTTGCCATCTGGTATGTTACGGCCCCAGGGTTTATCCCGACCGGTTCCACCCCGTTTTTGTTTGCCTTTGAACGCATGATCGCAGTTCTTGTGATTGCATGCCCCTGCGCCCTGGGACTTGCCACGCCCACGGCCGTCATGGTGGGTTCAGGTATAGGCCTTAACCGGGGCATCCTGTTTAAAAAAGGATCTGCCCTGGAGAATATTTCCCGTCTGGATATGGTTTTATTTGATAAAACCGGCACCCTGACCACGGGAACACCTTCGGTGACAGGTGTTTTCCCGACCAGTGGCATTACCCAAGAACAATTGCTCTCCTGGGCCGCCGGCGCCGAAACCAACTCCACCCATCCCCTGGCACCGGCGGTGACGGGCTTTGCACGGGAAAAGGGAATTGCCCCAGGAACCACCTCGGACTCAAAAGAGATCTCGGGCCGGGGTATTGAATGCCGCCTTGACGGTCAACGGCTCAGGGCCGGCAATCTGGCCCTGGTTGCCGATGACAGCATCCCCGGTGATATCCAAACCCGGGGCCGGGAATTGTCAGACCAGGGAAAGAGTCTTGTTTTCATCAGTCTGGACCACCAGGTAAAAGGGGTAATCGCCCTTGAGGACCAAATCAAACCCGAGGCAAAGGATGCCGTAGACCAATTGCATGAGGCAGGTATTCGCACCGCTCTTGTGTCCGGGGACAATAAGGCGGCGGCACGCTGGGCAGCACGCCAGGCAGGAATTGAGGAAGTTGCGGCCGAGGTCATGCCCGAAGATAAAATCAGCCAGGTAAAAAAATGGCAGGAAAAAGGGTTAAAGGTGGCCATGGTGGGTGACGGCATTAATGATGCCCCTGCCCTGGCCCAGGCGGACATCGGTATTGCCATCGGTTCGGGCACGGATGTGGCCAAAGAGACCTGTGAGGTGGTGCTGGTAAAAAATGACCTAAAAGATGTACACCGGGCAATCCGATTGGGCAAAAAAACCCTTTCCACCATAAAGCGCAATTTTTTCTGGGCCTTTTTTTACAACGTGCTGATGATTCCCGTAGCCGCAGGCATTCTCTACCCGGCATTCAGATTGTCATTGACCCCGGAAGCCGCCGCCGTTGCCATGTGGCTCTCATCCCTGTCCGTTGTGGGCAACTCCCTGTTGCTCAACCGGTTTGGAAGGCAGCTATAAGTACTTGGTCGGCTAAGAGGCATATCCAAGAAAATAATTTGCAGACCTTTTCAACGGAAACTGCAGAGCAACTTGTTAACAATAATATAGAAACAAAAATATGAAAAATGTAATTAACGAATTTCCGTTAGAAGTAGTCCAAGAATTAAAAAATTATGTCTATCGCCTCATTGACCCAAGAAATGGTGAAACATTTTATGTTGGCAGGGGTGTTGGAAACAGAGTGTTTCAACATATGAAAGGCGTATTAAATGAAAAAGACATAGATGAAGAAAATGAAAAATTATCTACAATTCGAGACATTTTAACATCTGGCTTAGAAATAATACACGTTATACATAGACATGGAATGGATAAGGCTGAAGCGATAGAAGTGGAGGCAGCTTTAATTGATGCCTATCCAAATGCCACGAATATTGCTGGTGGTTTTGGAAGTAATGAATATGGTCCAATGAACTCATTGGAAATAATGCAAAAATATGCGGCTGAAGAAGCAATTTTTAAGCATCAAGTTTTAATGATTACCATTAATAAAAGTGTTTCTCATCAATCAATTTACGATGCGACACGCTATGCATGGAAGGTCGATAAGAATAAAGCTAACAGAGCTGATTATATTCTTTCTGTAAAACAAGGTATCATAGTTGGGGTTTTTGTCGCCGATGAATGGAAAGTCGCTTCAAAGGAAAATTTTCCTGGATTTTTAGAAGAGCGACTTAAGAGATATGCTTTTGTCGGGCATGAAGCTGATGGCGAAATCAAAAATTTATATTTAAGAAAAAGGGTCCCCAAAAAATACAGAAAAAAAGGAGCCGCAAATCCTATTAAATATAGTTTCAAATAGATTGTTAACAAACCATTGCGCCCTTCTACGCTTCTTTTACGGGTGGGTTCCGTGGTTAAAGGTGAAAGGAAAGTGACTTAATACCCGAGGGTTGGCTAAAAAGAGTAAATGAGGAAGGTAATCATGTATCAATGGAATCAAACATTGGACCATGTGGCTTTTTGGGCTGATTTCGTTGATTATGGCATGGCCGGTATTTTTCCCGGGACGAGTTTGACAAGGGTGTTTCCGTGATTTCATCAAAATCGCTTCTGGAACAGGCCAACCAGGCCCAGGAAACAGAAAAGCGGGAGCCGCTGGCCCTTTATAAAATTCAAGGGTCCCCCTAATAATTAGAACTTTGGTTTGAGTTCGAGGCGCAAGAAAATCTTAACCAAA
>JAKSBO010000229.1 GCA_022361095.1 Desulfobacterales bacterium
CATTGAATACGCATTAAACAAGGTGATCTGAAAATGACTGTGGCCCAACGATGTGAACAGATGAAACCGTTCATTGCCATGGACGTGATGGAAAAAATCCATAAAATGGAAGCCCAGGGGATTGACGTAATTCACATGGAGATCGGGGAGCCCGACTTTAATGTGCCTGAATGTGTCAACCGGGTCTGTGTTGAAGCGCTGGAACAGAACGAAACCTCCTACACCAACAGCCTGGGAGATCTCCGCCTGCGCCGGGCCATCAGTGACTATCACAAACGCATCTACGGCACAGCGGTGGATCCCGACCGGATACTTGTAACAAACGGGACCTCTCCGGCCATGCTGCTGGCATTCAGTGCACTGCTGGATCCCGGCGATGAGGTCATTGTTTCAGACCCCCATTATGCCTGCTATGCCAATTTTATCCGCTATGTCCAGGGCGAACCTGTTTTTGTCAAGGTGCATGAACAAGACGGTTTTATCTATACCCCCGAAGCCATCAGGGAAAAGATTACCCCTAAGACCAAGGCGATTTTCATCAATTCCCCGTCCAATCCCACGGGAACCGTT
The DNA here is from genome assembly GCA_022361095.1 of Desulfobacterales bacterium. Classification (GTDB taxonomy): domain Bacteria; phylum Desulfobacterota; class Desulfobacteria; order Desulfobacterales; family Desulfobacteraceae; genus Desulfobacter. The sequence continues at coordinate 571 of JAKSBO010000229.1, forward strand.
ATCTCCGAGGCCCGGATGAAGGAGATTGTTAACGTTGCCAAAGAACATGGCCTGTATATTGTTTCCGATGAAATCTACCATGGCCTGACCTATGAAGGCAAAGACCACTCCATTTTAGAATTTACCGACCAGGCATTTGTTCTCAACGGGTTCTCCAAACTGTTTGCCATGACAGGGCTTCGTTTGGGCTACCTGATTGCCCCCCCAAAATTTATCCGGGCGCTTCAGGTGCTGCAGCAGAATTTCTTTATCTGCGCCAATTCCATTACCCAGCTGGCAGGTGCGGCAGCACTGACCGGCGCTGATGAAGAAACCCAGACCATGCGCGATACCTATAATGAGCGCAGAAAGTTCATGATCAGCCGCCTGAAAGAGATGGGGCTGTCAATGATGGTGGAGCCCACCGGTGCTTTTTATGTTTTTGTGAATTTCAAACATATATCCACCGACTCCTATGCCCTGGCGTTTGATATCCTGGAAAAAGCACACATCGGAGTCACCCCGGGCATTGATTTTGGCGCCAATGGTGAAGGGTATATACGGTTTTCCTATGCCAATTCCCTGGAAAACCTTAAAATCGGAATGAACCGGTTGGAAGAATATTTGAAAAGGTATGCATGAAAATCCGTGCCGTTGAATTTGTAAAAAGTGCGGTAAAGCCGGCCCAGTACCCGGAGTACGATTTCTTTGAAATCGCGTTTGCGGGCCGATCCAATGTGGGGAAATCGTCTTTGATCAACACCTTGATCAACAGAAAGGGCATGGTCAAAACAAGTTCCCGGCCCGGATGCACCCAGCTCATTAACTTTTTCCTGGTCAATGGAGATGTGCCCCGGGGAGATGCGCCCCGGGAAGATACCCGCCAAAGCGCGTTATCCTTGGTGGACCTTCCCGGATACGGATATGCCAAGGTGTCCAAAAAAATAAGGGCGCAATGGCAGCCCATGGTGGAAACCTATGTGGGGACGCGCAACAATTTGTTGGGCCTGGTTCTGCTCATGGATATCCGCAGGGAGCCCGGAAAAGAAGAACTCGATATGGTCCGCTGGCTTGAATCAAACCAGATGCCCTGCCTCCTGGTATTAACCAAAGCGGATAAACTGTCAAAGACCAAACAGTTAAAACACCTGGATGCGGTCTGTAAAACGTTTAACCGGGACCGGAACGGAATCGTTCTTTTTTCGGCCAAAACCCGACAGGGCCGCCAGACCATATGGGATGAAATCCATAACCTCATTGACTGGTATCAGGAGGAGGATTAAATGTCTGAAATCGCCCGCTCGGGATTTGTGGGTATTATCGGCGCACCCAACGCCGGAAAATCCACCCTGCTCAATCAGGTTTTGGGCCAAAAAATCTCAATTACGTCAAAAAAACCCCAGACGACACGGGACCGTATTCTCGGCATTGTGAATCGCCCCCACGCCCAGATCGTGTTTCTGGATACGCCGGGAATTCACAAAAGCACAACCCTGCTGAATCAGCGAATCGTGGACCAGGCGGTCCAGGCCATGAACGATGTGGATTTGATTCTTTTTATGGTGGATACGGTATCCCGGAACCATGCGTCGGAAAAAATGATCGTAAAGCGATTTTCTACCGTTGGCAAACCGGTAATTCTGGCGTTGAACAAAATTGATCTGGCCAAAAAAGCGGCTGTGTATGAGCAGGTCGAAATGTTCAGGCATATGTACGCGTTTGAAACCATTGTTCCTGTCTCTGCCGGAAAAAACATCCAGGTGGACCTGCTTCTTGATGAAGTGGAGTCCCGACTGCCCCAGGGGCCGCCCCTCTATCCGGAGGAGACCTTTACCGATGTTTCCGAAAAATATATGGTCAGCGAAATTATCCGGGAAAAGGTTTTCCGGCTCACCGGCATGGAGATTCCCTATTCATCGGCTGTAACCGTGGATGCCTTTGAAGTGGAAAAAAAACTGATCGTCATCCATGCCAGCATCCATCTGGTGCGCAATTCCCAGAAGGGGATCGTCATTGGAAAAAACGGCAGCATGCTCAAGCGAATCGGATCAAACGCCCGGAAAGATATTGAACAGATGCTGGGCAGCAAGGTGCTGCTTAAACTCTTTGTTAAGGTGACCCGGGATTGGGTGTCCAATAAACACCACCTCAGTGAATTTGGATATTAAAATCGGGACGATATGGCAAATATAAATAATTTTTTTTCTTTTTCCGACGATGCTGTACTGAAAAAGGAACGGGCCAAGGCCAGACAGCTTAGGGCCAGCCAGTGGTGGAAGCGAAAAAGATCGTCCGGAATATGTCACTATTGCGAAGAACGTTTCCCCCCAAAAGCGTTAACCATGGATCATGTAATACCCATTAGCCGGGGAGGACGCTCGGAAAAATTTAATCTGGTGCCATGCTGCAAAGACTGCAATACGCAAAAACAGCGCATGTTACCGACGGAGTGGGATGAATATATGTTACGGCTCCGGGCTGATAAAAGAAACCGGCCGGAATAAATCCGGCCGGTTTTTATCTTTGCGTGCTTAATGCTTTTGCTACTTGTTGCTGCACAGCCTGTGGATGGTTTGGGCATGCCATTCGCCACGACCAGAAAAGGTGGGCTGTCCAAGATCTATGAGGTGTTTGGCAACCTGATCATATGTAGCACCTTGTTCCCGCATGGTGTTGATGATCTCCATGATCTCTTCTCTGGGCATCAATTCAGCGGCTTCACCGGAGGATGATTCCGGCTGCATTGATGCAGGTGCAGGAGAAGCAACAATCTTTCTGCGTTTTTTGACAATATTGTTACCTTGATCGGCATATTGGCCTGCTGCCTTCCGGCGTTCTTCCTCAGCCATTTCCGCCCTGAGCAGATCTTCCACCGTGCCGTCAACCTCTTCTTCGTCCGGTGCCTGGGACGATACGTAATGATGCTCAAACGTCGGGGCGATATCCATCTCCCCGTCCTGGGAGAGATTCAGACGATCCATGATAATCTCAATGGCGTCAGCCTGGCGCTGGAGAAGATCCGCAGTTCTTTCCTGAATCGTAATCATATATTCCTGATTTTTAATCAGAATATCAACCTGGGTGCCTAAATTATCCAGAATATCGGCTAAAAGAACGGTATTGGGATCTTCAGCGACCTGGTTACCGGCTGCCTGGGGCACCCCCGGCGGCATGGAGCGTTTCATTTGCGGGGATCTGCTGTTATTGGGATAACCGGATCCGCCATATGAATTAAACCTGGATGTGTTGGAATAATACGAATTATCGAAATTCTTTCTTGTCTTAGGTGTTCTCGCCTTTTCGGCCTGGCCGTTACGAAGGCTCTGTAAAAAATCGTTCATAATAAAAACCTCTTTCTCCTTGATTCCCCTTATGCCGCATGTTTAATTTTTTCGGCCTGGGAGTTGCCTTGGTTTCCTTAATCAACTAATGCGAGCAATAATAAGGACTTAATATTTCATTTTCTTTGGGTATATCGCAATCGTCTTTATCTGTTTTTTTAAGCCGATTGTCAAGATTTTTTTTAACAAAATCCTAATCCTGCACAACCGGAGATCACCTATCAAATGTTTATCAACAACAACTTTTCCGCCGGCAGTGTGCTTTGAAGCATATTGAATACTTCCATGGTGTATGATACCATAATTCGAGAAAAATTGGCAACCCGTCAGACTGACTTTTCGGGTAAAAACTGTAAAGACTTGTGAAGAAAGATTGGTGATGGAAAACAAGCACTATGATACCCCTTTTACTGTGGATACGGCTGATGTCATTACACCGGATCTGCTGGAACCCATTGAATACGCATATAAATCCAAGCGCAGCATTGATATTAAGATTACCCAGCCCGAATACACTTCGGTCTGTCCCATGACGGGACTCCCGGATAACGGCACCATCGTTATCGAGTACAGGCCGGACGCCCATTTGGTAGAATTGAAATCACTGAAATATTACCTGATGCAATACAGAAACGTTGGGATGTTTTATGAGCATGTGGTGAATAAAATCCTGGACGATCTGGTATCGGTGATACACCCCCTTTACATGAAGGTGACGGGCGAATTCACGCCCCGCGGCGGAATTTCGTCCGTGGGATCTGCCGAATATATTAAAGGAACTGCCGATAACTAGAACTCTCCTTAAGTGTTAAGATTCGCCTCAAAATCCCGAATCATCTCAAGGGCCTGGGCACTGCTTGCAAGGGAGGATAATTCTTTGCGGAAGGCAGCGGCCCCGGACAATCCCCGGATAAACCAGGCAAGCCTTCCCCTGAGCATCCTGCACGCCGTGGTTTCCCCGAAATAAGATACATACCCCTGGATCAAAGTTTCCATTTTTCTAAAGATGGCCCGGGGTTCTGGCTCTACGAATGTGCCATGCGCCACATACTGTTCGATCTGTGAAAGGATGAACGGATTGGCCATGGCCGCCCGTCCCACCATGACGGCATCACAGCCCGTCCGTGAAAGCATTTTCCCCGCATCCTGGGGGGTAATGATATCGCCGTTCCCGATCACGGGAATGCGAAGCACCTGCTTAAGCCTTGCAATCAACTCCCAGTTCGCTTTCCCCTTAAATCCCTGGGCGGCAGTCCTTGGGTGAAAGGCGATGGCGTTGACTCCTTGGTCTTCGGCGATTTTTGCAAGATTCACGGCCTGATCTCCGGTCGCATCCCACCCGCTGCGTATTTTTATGGTAAAAGGAAGCGATGTGGCATCCCTGACAGCCTTTAAAATTTTTTGGGCCAGAACAAGATCCTTCATCAGGGCGACACCGGCGCCTTGCTTAATAACTTTTTTCACACTGCACCCAAAATTGATGTCTATGATATCGGCTATGCCAAGCGTATCGATGAATTGGGCGGCCTGCCCCATTGACAGCGGGTCCGACCCAAAAATCTGGACGGATAATGGCCGTTCGCCTTCCCGGGACTTAAGCAATGTTATCGTTTTCTCAGAGTTATAGAAGATACCTTTGGCACTGATCATTTCCGAGCAGACCACAGCACACCCGCAATCCTTTATCAGCTGCCTGAAGGGCAGATTGGTAATTCCCGCCAAAGGGGCCAGAAAGGTGACGCCGTTAATCTCTAAATCTTTTATTTTCATATTTTATTTTTGGATAATTTTGCGGGTTGACAGACCCGAGGTCACCCCATGGTTGGTTTTGTGATGTCAAGGCCTGTTCTGGCATAGCAGAAAAGGCAGTTATGAAAACAAGGGTGGTCTTCATAGGATCCAATATCGAACGATTTTGTACATTTGCAGCCCTGTTTACGCCGTTGCCCGTAATCGCCGCGGGTGTCGGGATTTCCGCCAAATAACGCTTTATAAAGAGGCCCGTTGATGCAACTGTTATGGGATGCATATGCCTGTAACCCAGCCGAAGCCATCAAGTCTTTTTCACAGCATAAAAAAAGGTTTATGCCAAGGGGCCTAAGAAATCGAGCCATACCGCGGATGATATTCGCCTTACGGCTTATGCCCGGATCTATGAATTTGAACAGGGGGCTGCCCGGCTCAGCCATGCGCTTGATTCTTGCGGCCACCTTTTTGTACGGATCATAAAAACTGGTAACACATTGCTTGATACCCATCTGTGACAATTGCCCTGCAATATGCTCAAAGGCCCCAAGGTTGTTAAACTCCCGGCCGCCCCTCTCATAAAAACAGATCGGGTCAAAACGCCAGGCAATCTGTGCGGGACTTAAATCCCGGGCAATACGCCGGGCCTGATCCAGGCGCTTTGACAAATCAGGCAAGCCGGGTTCAAGCGCTTTTACAGGTGTATTAATGGTAAAATTAAAAAACAGGTGAAATCCTTTCCGGGCTAAAATTTTATGCGCGTTTAAGTCCAGAAACGGACCGTAGTTCTTAGACCAGAAAACAATGGTGTGAATCTCTTCGGGGGTGGCATCAATCCTGCGGGAATTCCTGTTTTCTAAG
>JAKSBO010000394.1 GCA_022361095.1 Desulfobacterales bacterium
ATGCGAATGTAATGATACATAAAAATAATTTGAACCGGCGTTGCGGATCAATTTAAAAAAACCGGCATAGGAAAACATCCTGGCGTTTGTAATAAACCCCGACGCCATGGATTGATGTTTCAAATACTGCATGATCTTGCCCAATTCAGGATAAATCGTGGGCTCGCCCCCGGACAGGAGAATCTGGTCAATGCCCAGGCTGCGGGCCTTGTCGATTTTGTCAAATATCTCTTCAATTTTGTTCTGTCTGTTTTTGTGCTGATAACAATGGCAAAACCTGCATTGATTGTTGCACTGATAATGCAGTTTAATTATGGCGCGATTCCGATTTGTCATGCCCCCTCCGCTGGCGTCTCATCCGGTTCCGGTTCGATCGACTGTTACAGACTGCACCACGTCTGTGTAACCCCACACAGATCTTTCAAACTTAGTTGCGGGCTATGCCCGGTATTTGAAATGTCAGGCCGGGCCATGGCCGTTATTCAACCATTTTTTTTATCTGCTCAATAAATATATCTTTTTTATCCTCGCTGATAAACGCAGCACTAAAAGAATTAATCGCCAGTTGCGCGATGTCATTTCGGGTAAACTGAAAAGCGTTTTGGAGTGCCAGATAGTTTTCAGCAACATATCCCCCGAAATATGCAGGATCATCTGAGTTGACCGTCAGGCAAAGCCCCTGATCAAGCAGCTTTTTAAAATTATGCTCCTGCATGGTTTTAAATACACACAGCTTGATATTGGAAAGGGGACACACCGTTAGCGGGATTTGGCGGTGCCTGAGTTCATTAATAAGCGATGGGTCTTCGAGGGCGCGCACGCCATGGTCAATTCGCCGGACGTTAAGATCTTGGAGGGCCTCCCATATATATTCCGGAGGCCCCTCCTCGCCGGCATGGGCCACGCTCAAAAAGCCTTCTTTTCGCGCTTTTTCAAAAACACGCTTGAATTTGGACGGCGGATTTCCGGATTCGGAGGAATCAAGTCCGACCGCGGTTATCTTATCCTTGAAGTCCAGGGCCTGTGAAAGGGTTTCAAAGGCATCGGATTCGGGGAGATGGCGTAAAAAGCACATGATCAGGCAAAATGATATATCCAGATTCCGGGACCCATCCGATAACGCGTCGTATATGCCGTTTATGACTGTTTCAAATGCAATGCCGCGTTCTGTATGGGTCTGGGGATCAAAAAATATTTCAACGTGCCGGACGTTCTGGGCTTTGGCTTTCAGTAGATATTCCCATGTCAGTTCATAAAAATCGATCTCTTTTTGAAGTACGCCGGCACCTTCGTAATAGATATCCAAAAATGACTGCAGATTATCGAACCGATAAGCCCGGCGCAATGCCTCGACCGAATTGTACTTAAGTCTTATGCCGTTTCTTTCGGCCATGCGAAACAGTGTCCCAGGCTCCAATGTCCCTTCAATATGAAGATGCAGCTCTGCCTTGGGAATATTTTGAATGAATATATTCATATCCATAATACATCTCCTCATTAATTTTATTTCTGATTCAACAAATGGAATTAGGAGGCGCTGTCGCTGACTTTACGTTTTTTGATCTGGTTGTAAAGGGAGACCAGTTTGCGGTCCGTTTCGTTCAGACGATCCGCAAGAACAGAGAAAAGGTGCTTGGCCACATCAGGATATTTCTCAATAATTTCAGTCAATTTGTCCCCCGGAAACCGTTTAACCTTGGACCGGCCCTTTGAAACAATAGACGCAGACCTTGGTGTGCCGGTGATGGCGGCCATTTCGCCGAAATAGTCTCCGGGCTGGGTAATTTCGGCAATCATTTTACCGCCCTTGACCACATAAACGGCGCCTTGAACAAGCTTGAAAAAGTCAATATCCGTGTTGCCTTCCCGGATGATGACATCCTTGTCTTCATATTGTTCAATATCGGGATTTACAAGATAGGCGGGCAGCGCCTCCTTTGTGATAACGGTTTTCCTTAATACTTCGTCCAGGGATGTCTCTGCGGATTTCACCTTAACAAGGCCTGCATCCCTCAACGTGACCATGCCCTCGGCAATCGCCACCTTGCGCAGCTGATCTTCGGGCACTTCGGCAGAGATGGCTTTGGCCACCTCATCGGTCACCTCCATAAGTTCATAAAGCCCGACCCGGCCCTTGTATCCGGTACCATTGCAGTGGGGGCACCCCTTGGGACCATAAATGGTCAAGTCCGGGATTTCGCTTTTATGAAAACCGTGAAGTTCCAAATCTTCGGGATTATGCCCGGTGACCACCTGCTTGCAATCCGGACAAAGCCTGCGCCCAAGCCGCTGGGACAGAACCATGGTAACCGATGAGGCAAGCATATAGGACGGAATGCCGATATCCACAAGCCGGCCAATGGTGGACGGACAGTCATTGGTATGCAGGGTGGCAAACACAAGATGGCCTGTCATGGCTGCTTTAATGGCAATTTCAGCGGTGTCTATATCACGGATCTCGCCCACCATGATAATATCCGGATCCTGCCTGAGAAAGGCTTTCAGCGCTGCAGAAAAAGTCATGCCGACGTCATCCCTTACCGGCACCTGGTTAATCCCCTTAAAGTTGAACTCCACAGGATCTTCGGCGGTCAGGATCTTGATATCGTCCTTGTTCAGACGGTTGAGAATGGAATACAAGGTGGTGGTTTTACCCGAACCTGTGGGCCCTGTGACGAGCAGCAGGCCATAGGGTCTAGAAATACAGCGCTTGAGCATCTCAAAGGTGCCGGGTTCAAACCCCAGGCGGGTCAAATCAACACTCAATGCACTCTGGTCGAGAATACGCATAACAATGCTCTCGCCAAACAAGGTGGGCAGGGTGGATACACGAAAGTCCACGGATTTTTTCTTGCCCAGCCGAAGCTTGATTCGACCGTCCTGGGGAATCCTGCGCTCGGCAATATCCAGGGCAGCCAGAATCTTTATCCTTGAAATTACGGCATTTTTAATAGAGAGCGGCAGGTTCATGGCCTTGTACATGCCGCCGTCCAGACGGTAGCGGACCTGAAAGGATTTTTCAAAGGGTTCGATGTGTATATCCGACACGCCGTCGTTGATTGCTTTGGTCAGGATCCCGTTGACCAGTTTGATGATGGGGGCATCCGAAGCCATGAACTCATCCGGACCTGTATCCGTATCAACGGCCGCCAC
>JAKSBO010000980.1 GCA_022361095.1 Desulfobacterales bacterium
TGATTGATTCCGGCATAGGCAGGGTCCGATACTTTATAAGCGCTCTATAAGCCCCATCTTCCATCGGTTAGCAAGCCGTGCAATAGTGAGCCATCTTTCAACGAACAGATAAAGGCTTGCGACAGCATGGAGAAAATTGTCGCGACCGAAAACAGCCAGACATCACCAGCATCGGGGGATACCCTTGGTCAATGTTTATAAGAAAGTCTGGGTATGTTACTCAGATCATTCAAACTTTGTTGTGGGCTGTGCCTGGCAGCAGATATGTCAGATCAGCTCATGGCTGTTATAAAAAACATCTGACTAAATGCTCCTCTGTGGATTCAAAATGGTTTGTCATGAGGAGCCCATTTAAGTGTTATTTTTTCATGGGACCTTATATATTACACTGAGTTTTGTAGTGTCATGCTTATTTTTGTCCGAGCAGAATATTTATTTTTGATCTTGTGTCTTACCCAGGAAAGTTTTATCCCTCTAAATGATGAACCGGAGCCAAGTTCTAACCAACACTGTTGTTAAAAAGTTAGCGGATTGTTTTTCTGTATTGATTGGGGGTAAGTCCCGTGGCATGTTTAAATGCCTCGGAAAAGCTCCTGTGAAATTTGAATCCAACGGTATTGGCAATTGTATTTATTTTTAAGTGCTTATCGGCCAGCATCTCCTTGGCTGAATTGATGCGTAAAGTCTTTATATGGTGGGATATGGTTATGCCGTAGACATGTTTAAACAGACGGGTCAATTTAGTCCGGCTCATGCAGGCATGACGGCACAATGCATCAAGATAAATCTGGCTGGTATAATTGGTATTCAGAAAATCCATGACGCTGCGTAAATGATCCATATCACTATTGTGAACAGGGCTTTGGGAAAGCCGGGACCGATTATCTATTGCCCATTGAGTTAAAATACTCACAATTTCCGTGACCTTGCTGTCGTAATACATTCTGGAGATTTCTTTCGACGGCCGGAAATTGCTTATTTGATGGAGTACCCCGGCTATCTCGGGTATATCATCATTATCGTTAAATTGGGGAAAAAGGCGGGTCAGATCCCTGGGAATATCTGGATATTTCCCGGACAGAATTTTGTTATAAAACTCGGGCGTTACCAGGACGGTTATCCCCCTGAAAGCCGTTCCCTTTTTAATATTACCAACAAATGTAGCCTCATGTCCGATATATGAGTTCAGGCGATTACAAGGTGATGATCCGCACTGGTGCATTCGGTTTTGCCGGGACGCCAGATTCAACCCTATAAGTAAAAAAGGCGGATGTGATACTTGGAACGAAACATCACAATAATACAGATAATCCCAAATAGTGATGCCATAGGCGTTATCCACCGAGTAAGACCAGTAGTTTCCGGTTCCAAATGAAGAGTCCAGCTCATATGAGCCCCCGTAACCACGACGTTTTTTGGCATTATCCACCGGATGAAATCCAATTTTCCGCAAATACGGTTTATATAGCTTCTCAATCATAGGTGCCCTCTTCATTCAAAATAATTCAGCAATTAAACTTAGTTTTTCAGAGATCGTACATATTTCCAGCCGATCTATTGACTCAACCCACCCATAGTTTATACCTAAACCCAAAATTAGAGTCAGCTAACTTGTTATAATAAAAAGCTGAAAAAGTAAATAATCCCGTTAAAGGAAGGAAAATGAAGATGAGCAGGTTTTGGAAAAATCAGGGAACGCTCTACGGTAAGGGTGCCATCGATGCGGTTATTAAGGTGGTGACCAAGGAACCGGAAAACGAATGGCATGGAAGTTTTGGTGCCGAATATCACTTTAAAGGATATGATATCTACGCCTATTGCAACAATCATCACCGATGAAGAATATTTTAGTGGGGCTCTGTTAGCTCGACTGCGACCTTCGGCGATCCACGCACTTTTGGTATTGGGGTTCGCTATAGCTTCTGGCCTTACTCAATTAGCAAGAATTGCTCATAAAGGGCGAGTCCAATGGTACGGCATATTATCAATTTAAAGGAGAACATGAATGAGATTAACATTTAAAATTACGATAACCACACTGGCATCACTATTCATCGCAACTACAGTTTACGCCCACAGTCTGTGGGTCAATAGTTTTGACTCTTTCTTCCACAAGCCAGGCCATACAATGACCTCAATTGGCTGGGGGCATGTGCTGCCCATAGATGATCTGCCCAATTCAGTCAATGGCCGTATAAATATCGACCGCTTTGAACTTTTTGATCCGGCCCTGAATAAAACGGCCTTGAATATCCCGCCCTGCCAAGTTGCCAAACCCACCCAATCAACCGCCAACGTCGATATTTATACAGCCGATGTTGCCATGCAGAAAATTGCGTTAAAGGAAAACAGTGCCCCCGGTGTCTATCAGATTGGCGCAGTATCTGTCCCGACTTTTTATACTAAATATATAGATAAAAAGGGGCGTACGCGGATGAAGATGAAGCCGCTCAATGAGGTTAAAGATGTCGATAAGATTATCTTTTCAGCGAAATATCAGGCCTTTGCCAAATCCTTCATGACCCTGGCCCCATGGTCGCAACCCCAGGCGCTTGGTCATGGTCTGGAGATTATTCCGCGCACGGATCTGTCAAATCTTCACGCAGGAGATCTGGTAGAGGTTGATGTTCTTTTCAACGGCAAGCCGTTAGTGGGTGAGATGGCGGCTATTACTGCCTACTCAAACAATTTCGGTCAGCCGGATGGTTTTACACTATCCTGCTCACTCAAGAAAGGCAAAGGGCAGTTCCGTGTGCAGAGTTCCGGTCAATGGGTGATCTTCACAAAACATAAAGACAAAGTTACAGAAGATGGACCGTTTAAGGATCTCTATGGCAAAACTACCATGGTGGCCAGATCTGCCAGTCTGACTTTCACGGTGAAATAGGCCTGAGAAAGAAAGAAAATCGGCCAACACACCTACTCAATTACGATTACCGTACAACGCCTGCCCACAGCATTGGGTATGCCATGTCCCTTTTAAGCCTGTTCAGCATTGTGGTCATGGCAGGCGTGGTACTCATTGATTTTGCCAACCGGCTGGTGCGTACCGGCATGCCTGTGAAGGATCATAGCAAGAAAGATTAAGGTCGAAATATGGCCCTAATCTGGCAGGCCCCAATGTTTTGAGGCCCTTCCAGATTGGGGCTTTCATGCCAAAATGGCCGTGGGGATAAAAAACAACGCGGGAAATAAAATATTTAGTCCTGATTAACTGGAAACGGGTTCAACAGCGATCCTTTGGACTGAATTTAAGCATACGTCACCGCCCTCCCCCGCCACACACGAATAAAATCAATTCCAGCCGGCTGCCGGGATTTTGGAATCGGAAAAGTCGTAAAACAAATCAGGAACAGATATATAATTCTGCCATGACATATGTCCCCCAGAATCCAACCGGGACGCATACATGCCATCTCAGGCCCGTTCCAGATCTTCAAAGTGATTTTCCAAACATTTGTAGTATGCACTTGCCTTGGGATTACGGGGCTGGTAAACATCAAAAATATGTGTTGCTGTTTGGGCCATGGCGGAACTGGTAATGGTAGAGGTTATCGGAGCACACAGAAAAGGAATGTGAACAAGGATGATAAATATGAAAAAAAGCAAAATAATCGCTATCTGTTGGGGGGCGGCAATTCTCTGTTTGCTGGTGTCGGCCTGTGCCATAAACACCTCAATAAGTCAGCATAAAGAAGTATTCGTTGAATCTGATGATGGCAGCCGCATCGCTTATGGGGTCAGCGGACAGGGAAAAACAACCCTCTTATTCGTCCATGGCTGGCTGGGTGATCATAACATCTGGCAGCCCCAGATTGACTATTTTTCAAAAAACTATAGGGTAATCTGGTTGGACCTGGCCGGTCACGGGAACTCTGAAACCGGCCGTCAAAATTTTTCAATGCCGGCATTTGCCCGGGATGTGACGTCGGTTTTTGATAGGGTTGGCGGAGAAAGACTGATTCTTGTCGGCCACTCTATGGGGGGTCCCATAGTGATTGAAGCGGCTGAACTGCTGGGAAAAAAAGTGATTGGAATCGTTGGTGTTGATGCGTTTTATACGCCGCTTGCATCTGTTCCGGAAGAAATTAAAATGATGTTTATTAAAAAGCTGAGAACAGATTATCCCACGGCTCTGTCGGAAACGGTGACATCAATGTTCACCCGGAACGCAGACCCGGAATTGGTGGCGTTGACTTACAAAAAGATGCTTGCCGCCGATCAGAAGATGGGAATAAGCTCATTGCATGAATGTATTAAATGGAACTCACGAACAGAACCGCTGGCGCTTAAAAAATTTTCAAGTAAGCTTTATAATATCAATGGAGCACCGACAGGCAGCGAAAAAAGAATGCATGAAAGTGTCGTTTTAATCCCCGGGGCAGGCCATTTCGTATCCCAGGTAAAACCGGATGAATTTAATGCGGCATTGGAAAGGATTATAGAAAATTTTGGAATCCATTGAAAAGAACCGGCGGTCCCGGTCTTTCAAAGGCAATCGCATTTTGACAAATTGTACCATGATAAGAAATCCGGTTTCCCGGACCGTGTGATGTCCGGATTGAAAACCAGGGCGGGAAAAGCGTCTATAATTAGATCTTGAATTCTATTCGTATTTCTATTAATCTGTCAGGTAATTCCTCTCATTCTTTCAAAGGGTTACGAAAATGGATCAAAACGCAGCAATCCTCATCGTATGTGATTCAGAATACATGCGGGATTATATTCAAAAGGCACTTAAGTTCCAAGGGTATCCTGCCGCCATTGAGGCGGTTGATGGAAAAGATGCCCTGGATTCCCTGATGGAGCATAAGGTGGATTTGATTATTTCTGAATTGCAAATGCCCAAGGTCAGCGGGTTGGACCTGGTGAAAGCAATGGCAAATCATTCCACCCTCAAGAAGATTCCCTGCATGATTTTAACCTCGGACACGTCGGACGACGGGTTCAAGCAGGCCATGGAAGCCGGGGCAGCCGATTACATCAAAAAACCGTTCACCTCTTCGGAACTGGATATTAAAATCAAATCCATTGATAAAAACCAATAACCGCCTGTTTTTTCAGAATTCTGCCCGGTGTTTCCATAAAATCCGATGATTTTCCCTGCATCTTTGTTTACGCGATGTGCCGGTCCTGAGACCCTTGCCCGGAAACCCTGATTTTTTTCTTATGGGTGCCTCTGATAATCAAGAATTTTGGTTTTAGGCCCATGATCGGAATAACGGCCATGGGCCGACCTGGTCTATCAGCACCCA
>JAKSBO010000556.1 GCA_022361095.1 Desulfobacterales bacterium
CTTGAACTATGGAGAAACAATGCGCATATATGCAGTTGCAGACATCCACGGCAAACCCGAACATATGGAATCCATTTACAGGATTTTAGACCAGCACAAGCCGGAGTTGATGGTTATCCCCGGGGACATGACCCATTTTTTCAACTGGTCCACCGTCCTTGCCCAGCTTGACAGCCTGCCGGTACCCGTTCTGGCGGTCCGGGGAAATACGGATTTAAAACGCATTGAACCCCGGATAAAAAAAGCCGCCAATATCAAGCTGCTAACGTCAACCCCCCTCCAAGTTAAAGGTTTTTCGTTTGTGGGGACTTCAGGCACCCTGCCCTTGCCCTTTGCCAACAGAATCTGTTTGAATGAAAAAGGCCGGTTAGCCGCCCTGCCCAATCCCATGGAACCGGACACGGTGCTGGTGGTCCATGTACCGCCAAAGGGGTCGTGCGACCGTGTTGGCAAAAAAATCCATGCCGGCAGCCGGCATCTGGCCCGGTTTCTGAAATCCGCGTCCCCAAGCCTTGTACTTTGCGGCCATATCCACGAAGATTTCGGTGTTAAAACCCTGTATCAAAGTACAGTGGTGAACTGCGCCATCTCAGGCCCGGGATCAGGGGCCATCATTGACCTTGAAAAAAATAAGCCCCCCGGGATTAATCTTTTGCAACCGGACATGGATGAAAAATAAAGGTCCACAGAGGCTTAAGCCAGCAAAAAAAAGGCCCCAAAATCAAATTTTGGGGCCTAAATAATTTTTTTTGTCATGCCGTAGATGGGCGACTTTTCGTTCAAACACTATATAGCAACTGCCAATTTCCGCTGCCGACCGGCAAAAAGAGCTGTGCTGAAATACCTTTCCGCTCCGTCGGGAAAAATAGTAGCGATATTTTTATCTTCTCCAAACAGGCCTTGCATTTCAAGGGCTGCGCATACGTTGGCCCCCGACGAAATTCCCACAAGAAAACCTTGCTCTTGTGCAAGCCTGCGGGTCATTTCAACCGCGCTGTCGTCGTCAACCTCAACAACCTTGTCGATAAGGGCGGTATCCACAATGGGAGGGACAAATCCATCGCCTATCCCTTCAATTTTATGAAGCCCGGGTTCATGGCCCAGAAGCGCAGAGACATTCTTCGGCTCAACCGCAACGATCATGATATC
>JAKSBO010000533.1 GCA_022361095.1 Desulfobacterales bacterium
ACAACCACCCCTATACTGCCAACATTCTTAACACACCTGAACTTGACAGCCTGGCCTACATCAGAAGCTCCCCCATTTACCACGCTGAAGGCCTGCAGGATGCGTTGTTGAAGGGGATAAAAATCTTTCACCCCGTGGGCACAGGCCACGGCACAGCCCTTCCAGCAACCGTCAAATCCCTTGTCAAAAATATGTTCGTAGGTTTCTTCGCCAATCACCTTGCCTTCGGGATGGGAACCAAACTTGAAATTATGAACGGGCAGACAGTCATGATCGTTCATAATCGGCACCAGATGGGTAGTTCCGACCAGGGCCATCCGGTTCTGTTTGGGGTCAAGGGTAATAACCTCCTTGGTATAGGCCTTGGTAACCGCTTTAAGCCCCTCGGGGTCAGCCGGTTGGTTGGTTTTCATGGAAACGGCACCGTACCTTGCGACAACGGCTTTAATTTTTTTGTCGGCAAATACCGTTCCGATCCCGCCTCTGCCCGCCTGTTTATACCGGACGATTTTGCGCCGGGCATCCCACCAGGAGAAGTTCAAACAGCCAAAATAGGTATTCTGAGCCCCGGGTCCCGTGGTCACCACAGAGATATTGCCGGGTTTCTTTTCGTCAAAATGGTGTGTTAAAGCCGCTGACATCTCATACGCATCTTCAGGAAGGTTGTGTGCATGGAACAGTTTAATGGTATTTTCAATCCCATCAATGAGGATTACCGTATCTTCATTGGCTCTGCCGTCCAATTGGAGAACGTCAAAACCTGCAAATTTTTTATACGGCCCGAAATGCCCCCCTACGTTTGAATCAATGGGCGCCCCTGTCAGCGGTGAAACAGCAGTGACAATACTCTTTCCGCCGCCGGGATATCCGGGCACCCCGCCCAAAGGCCCGGATGCAATGCAGATGGGGTTTTCAGGATCATTCCAGCGTGTGGTTTCGGACACGGCATGCCACATCAGCCATAAATCATACCCTTTACCGCCAATGAATTTTTGTTTAATCTTTTCTTCAATACAACGGATATCAATCTCATTTTTACTTACGTTGATGTGAAGGGAACGGTCAGTATATCCATGATGAATTTTAGCCGCCTGGTAGGGTACGCATTTGATTTCCTTCAGATTAATTTGAGCCATTTTTATGCTCCTTACCATAGATGTTTATGATTACACCTCTGTGTAAATATTAACAGAAATAATGGTTTGAATACATCCCCAACCTGACAAATCCAAATTTAAACACGATAAAAGTTGAGCCATCATCAAATCATGCTTATGATACCGGTAGAACAGGTAAACGGATTAACAAAACAACCTAGCAAACTTATTGAAATTACACTCAACTGAATATCTATCCTGCGTTGCCTGATGAAAACACTTTTCACCACAAAGAAGAGGCCCTATGAAAATCATCACCACACACAAAGGCGCTGATTTTGATGCCCTGGCATGCCTTGTTGCAGCCACCGTCATATATCCGGATGCCAAGCCTGTCCTTCCCGGTACGATTAATGCGAACCTCAAAAATTTTTTGGCCATTCACAA
>JAKSBO010000456.1 GCA_022361095.1 Desulfobacterales bacterium
AAATAAAATACATTTTTAATCTGTACACGCTGTTTTGACTCTGCTTAATCTTCTTTCTGAACCGCTTCTTGGGCATGAATAAAAATTCGTAATATATCATCCCGGCTTTGATAAGATTTTTGGATGGCCACCCGCAGTGTTTTTTAGAAAATTGATTTTATTCCTGAAAAAGCAATTGAGGCCGGCAAAATGTAACCGGAATCCATTCCATTCTAAAAAAGGCTTAATGAACCCGAACGCTATGGTTTCCATAAATATTTCTGACTGCTTGGAGGGGTAAACCTTTTGGAACGCATAAAAGGGGCAAAAGTGCTTGTGGCCGAGGATAACGTCTTGAATCAGGTTCTTGTCGAGGGCTTTCTCACCGAGGCCGGGCTTGGGGTCGTTATTGCAGAAAATGGTAAACAGGCTGTCGAATTGGCAGGGAAAACCAAATTTGATCTCATACTGATGGACCTTCAGATGCCTGAAATGGATGGTTTTGACGCTGCCCGCTCCATTTTGGAGCAACACTCACCATATCATGTTCCCATCATTGCCATGACAGCCAATGCCATGGACAGGGACCGCGAACGCTGCCTTGCGGCCGGCATGGTTGACCATATTGCCAAACCCATTGAACTCAATGTTTTGTTTGATACCCTGCTCAAATGGATACCGGCCATTGAATGCGGACCTTCAACGGGTGACGTCCATAACGTTACGGATAATCGCGTTTTTTTGCCTAAACACCTGGCCGGTATTGATATTGCCGAAGGTATGAAAAGCGCAAATGGCAACCCCGAGTTCTATATCACCCTTTTAACGCTCTTTGTTAAAGATCACGGAAAGGCCAACAGGATCATCTCCCAGGCACTCATCCGGAACGATATCGATTTGGCGCACAGGACAGCCCATACGCTTAAGGGCGTTGCAGGGGGAATCGGTGCACAGGCATTGTATGAAAGTTCCCAGAAGGTTGAAACCGCACTGGAAAAGAACCAGCTCACCCGGCTCGACGCCCTTATGGAAAATCTGGCCGGGGATTTAACCCGGGTTGTTGAAGATCTTGAACAAAAGATCTTACCCCAATCATTGGATGATGCGGAAAAGACCGTTACACAACCCGTTGATATGGAAAAATTGAGATCTCTTCTGGACGACTTTCAGCAACTGGCCAAGGCGTTGGATCCCGATATTGACAGAAAAGCACAAGAGATAAACCGGCTGCTTCATTTACATGACAGTCCCCTTAAAAAGATAAGTATTGCGCTTTTGGATTATGCAGAAAATCTGAATTTTGACGAAGCGCTTAAAACTTTGGAAAAACTTAAAAAAAACACTGGGTAACCAGGAACCGTTGTAGTCTATAATATATGGAGAAAAATGGACGAGAAACGCTGTATTCTTATTGTGGATGATGAACGATTAAA
>JAKSBO010001082.1 GCA_022361095.1 Desulfobacterales bacterium
GATCATCTGAAAAATCTGGGATACGGCCGGATTTTTGTCACCGATTCCTATGCCAATTTTGACAAGGCGCGTTTCAAGGCCATCCTGTCCGCCTGTGCAGACAAAAAGATCGGTCTCCATTTTGTCAACGGATTGGGACTCCGCCATCTTGACAAGGAGACCGTCTGCCTTTTAAAACACACCGTACAAAGTATTTCCCTGTCTCCGGAAAGCCTTTTGGATCCGGAACTGACACGCCTTAAAAAGCCCTTTGACAGGCAGACGGCCCTTGAAAAAATCAGGATGGCCAAGGCGTTGGGCCT
Organism: Desulfobacterales bacterium; assembly: GCA_022361095.1. Classification (GTDB taxonomy): domain Bacteria; phylum Desulfobacterota; class Desulfobacteria; order Desulfobacterales; family Desulfobacteraceae; genus Desulfobacter. The sequence goes on from JAKSBO010001082.1 coordinate 303, forward strand.
GCCTGCGCATCTCCATTTCATCCTGGGGCTTCCGGGTCAGAGCCGGGAGGAGGTTAACCGCTCTTTGACGGAAATATGGCGGCTCTATCGCCAGAGTCCTTTTATACCGCGGATCCAGCAATACCGGTCAAGGCAGGATCTGTTCATCAGCCAAAATAGACAAGAGAACATTTACCCCGCTTTTTCACCCAGACATTCCCGGGATCCATGGCTCCGGACCGCCCACGGCTGTTTTGATGCCAAGGTAAACGCCCGGGGAAGGCAAAAAATTATCATCAATGTCTCCTATCGCTGCAACAACCGGTGCCGCTTTTGCGCCGTTGCCGACAGGCAGAGAAGAGACGGTGACTTTTTCCAACAGAAAAATTTGATTCTTGATGCGTACAAGCAAGGGATCCGGCGGCTGGACATTGACGGCGGAGAGCCCTTTTTATATGACAGGCTCTTTGATTTACTCGATACCGCACGACATTACACAGCCGTTACCATCACCACGAACGGAAGAATGCTTGCCTACAAAAAATTGGCGCAACGGCTTTCGGACTACCCGAACCTCGGCGTGTTGATATCCCTCCACGGCCCAAATGAAACTATCCATGACCGGGAAACAAACAGTCCCGGCAGTTTCCGGCAAACCGTGCAGGGAATTGCAAACGCGGCAAAAACCGTATCAAGCATCGGAATCAACACCACGGTGACCCGGCACAACTACCACAGCCTGCCCGGCATCGCCGGAATGGTCCAAAACCTGGGGATCAAGGTTTTCAATATTCAATGGTACGCCCCTTTCGGAAATGTGGACCCTTCCCTGGTCCCGCCGGACGATGCGCTCACCATCATCCGGGACCTGATCGCAACCTGCAATGGTGCCATGGAAATCAACATGATCAACTTTCTTTACTGCCAGGCGCCGGATCTGTTCGGGCACATGATCGGCGACCATGGCAAGGCAGACAGGAAAATGTTGTTTGTGGACGGCAGTCTGGTCAATTTATCCGGTTTTTTAAAAGAAAAACGCATCATTACAAAACAATGCGCTGAATGTGAATATAAGATCGTGTGTAACGGATTCTGGAATTACGGCAATGGCAGGGGGCGTGAACCCCTGGCGCTTCTTGACATCATACCCGGCTATGCGTGCAACAGAAACTGCGTATTTTGCGCACTCCCCCAAAACCTGAGGTCCAATAATCCGGCAACCCCTGAGATCATCCGGAAGCTGGAACCCGCCGTTGCGGTTTACCGCCCGGAAAGGGCCAGGATCGGCGGCGGGGAGCCCACAATCCGGAAGGATCTGTTCAGGATCATGGGATGGCTGAAACAAAACGGGGTACCCCATATCACGGTCCAGACCAACGGGCTGCGCCTTGCCGATCCGGAATACCTTGGCCATCTGATCCGGGCCGGGGCAGACAAAATCAATATATCGCTCCCGGCTTATGACGAGGCGGCCCTGGCCGGCCTGACCGGCGTGAAGGGATCGTTGGCATTGATTCAACGCGCCATTCAGGATATCCTTGGCCGGGGCATGGATCTGGCCCTGGATATATTACTGACCAAGACCGCCGTGGCCCGGCTGGACGATATGGTTGCAACGCTGTCCGCAATGGGGGCCGGTACCTTTAATTTCTGGTTTATTTCCATTGAGGACCATATAAAACCTCGTCGGTCCCGGTTTGTTCCGAAAATGTCCCAGGCATCCGAGGCGCTTATCCGGGTTTTCAATAAATATGAAGATCTTTCTTTGTTGGCCTATTATATTCCCTTTTGTTTTTTTCCGGATCATTTGGCCAACGTCTGGCACCCGGCGGATGAAAACGCATTTGTGGTCACACCGGAAAAATCTTTTTTCCTCGAACAAGGAAGGATAGACCGGGGTGTGAAAACCAAACGCTGCGCCGGCTGCCGTTACGCTGATACTTGTTTCGGGATCCGGGAAAATTACCTGGAGGTATTTGGTGACAGCGAGATTCATCCCATATGACAGCCGCGGACCGACCTGGCATATCAGCAGCCAGGCCCGGCTCGCAACGAACATTGAAAGCAATTCAATAACTTTTTGATAAAAACAAACAAAACCACCCGGAGGATTTTTGAAAGCCAAGGTGTTTATATCAGACGGTGTAAAGCGCTGCGAACCCAGCGCCTATCTCCTGAACCAGGTGGCTGCCTTCCTGGCGGTGAACGGCCATGTCCTGTGCGGCGCCATGGCTGACTGCAATACGGTGATCGTCAATACCTGCTGTGTCACCGAATCGAAAATCAAGGATTCAAATTACCTTATCGACAAGGCGTTGAAACAATCAAACGCTGAAAAGGTGATCATTCTGGGGTGCCTTGCAAAGACCACATCCAAATACCGTCCAAGCGGCAGGCTTTTACTTGTCGGATCAAAGGAGCTATATAAGCTCAACCACCAATTCACCCACGCACACCCCATTGAAACGGTGTCACCGGGGCAATTGCCCCGGACCTATTTCAAACCTTACCAATCCGCCATAACCCACAATGATCCCTGCGTAATGATCAGCCAGGGGTGCCGGCATGCCTGCAGTTACTGCAATATCAAACGATCCAAAGCAGACGTGGCAAGCCGCAGCATCCGCCAGGTCACCAACGACATTCACCCGCTGGTGGAGGCGGGTGCCGAACAAATCGTACTCCTGGCAGATGACTGCGGCAGTTACGGCCGCGATATCGGTGGGGACATTGTAGATTTGCTCCAGGTTCTGCTCCTGGAATACCCGGTGCCGTCATTTAAAATAAGTTCGATTTTCCCCGGCGATTTAATGTCGTTATTGCCGCGCTTTTGGCCGATACTGGCGTCCGGCCGGATCAGCTATATTAATATTCCCCTGCAATCGGCCTCCCCGAGAATTCTTGGGTTGATGAACCGGGGATATGATGCGGCCGGAGTGTTGAACGCGGTGGATCAAATCAGGCAGATCTCCCCGGGCACCTGGCTTTACACCCATATCCTGTTCAATTTCCCCACCGAGTCAAATGCCGATTTTGAATTGTCCCTTGATGCATCTGCCCGGTTTGATGAAGCCATGTTTATTTCCTACTCGGAAAATCCCAGCACACCTGCAGCCCATATCACCCCCAAGGTTCCCCCCAAAGATCAAATTCAGCGGTTGCAGCGTATAAAAACCATGATCAAACAAAAAGAGCGGAACGGAATCATTGTGGATTCAAGGGACAGTGAGATTGCAGCACCGGAACCGGCCCCTGCCGTTGCCCGGGACCATCGCAAGGTCGTCCAGCTCACGCTTACGAACCAATGTCAATGCAATTGCTCGCACTGCGGCGTTAAACACCTGAACAGGGCCCTGGGCCATGCCGAGCCCGACCTCGGGGAAATCCGGGAGATGTTCCGTGACTTCAAAACATCGGGGTTCAGCAGCGTGGACCTGTTCGGCGGCGAACCCACCCTGCGCAAAGATC
>JAKSBO010000542.1 GCA_022361095.1 Desulfobacterales bacterium
AAGGTTCTGAAGGTGAGGTTCTGATTGATCCCGGAGATTCAAGTAAGACTGTAACGTTATCAGGCGAAGCGGTTGGAGATATTAATACATCAAGCAATTTTTTCGCTATTGGATTGTCTTTTTTAAGACCGGCCTCACCAACAGAAACTGTTCTGTTTGATTCAGCCACATTGACCATAGATGGAACAATCTATGAGGCGATTAGCCAAGGAAATTTTAGTCAGGCTGGGGCCTACGATCAAACGGCCTTGATTGGATTAGTGGATGATATAGATTATAATGCTTTTTTCTTGTTCGATATTAGTGATTTAACCGCCACTGTATCCTCTGTTATACTGTCGCTTGATTATCAAAACGACGGTGTGACTTTAGGTTTTCAAATATATGATGTTTTAACTTCGTCAGAAGAATATCTTTCTCCAGTACCCGTTCCCACATCTTTGTTCCTTCTTAGCTTTGGTCTTATAAGTTTAGCAGCGAGCAGGAAAAAATATTAGAAAAACCCTCCAAAAACTCCAAAGGGGCAGAGCGTTTGTTTGTTCTGCCTTATGTTTTTTCAATCAACCTATCTGAGTTGGCTGGATATCATTTAAAATTTTCAGGATATACGTCTATCAGCAGGACAATTAAAAATTAAAACCGGATAAAATTGACCAAGCACTAATGGTATGATTAACCGCTCCCAATGATTTCAGAGGGGAATGGCAGAAGTAAGGCTCGGTGTCCTGTTTTAGAAATATGACATACCTTTTTATTGAGTCTCAAAAACGTTCGTGAAATACCAGGTCGGCCATGGGCGCTAATGGCACTTACCGTTGAACACAGCCACTGCCATTAAAATTGACGGGGCCGGCAAATCTGCCTGCCCCGTCAATCGTATCTCGTTCCGGTTTTAAGTATCTTATCTTTTTATTGACGGAACCCAAAGGCTCAGTAATTCATCACTTTTTCCAGAACCCCAAGCGCAGGAACAGGGTTTCACCGGTGGCGTCGTCCACCCCGTCGTTGTCTGTAACTGCATAAGCCTTACCGTCGGCAGCCACAGCCAGGCCTTCAAGTTTTTCAGCCGTCCAGATACTTGCATCGGTCATCTTTGGCAGCAGATTCCCAAGCAATGTTTTATCAAGGGTTGCAAGTCCGGCAGCGTCATCCAGGGTACGGAATTGGGCAGAGGCAAGGTCAACGCCATACACGGCTTTAAGTTCGGCATTAAGGCCGGTGCTCGGGCCCCAGCCCTTGTCGCGTTCAATAACGGCAAAGGTGCCGTCAGGCAAAAGGGTCAATTCGGACAGCCCTATCCAGCCGCCATTACCTTCCGCTTCCAGGGGATAATAGACAAATGACCAGCTATCTGCACCCACATCATAACGGCCGATTTTGGTATGGAGCTTATCCGTGTCGCCGCTGTCCGGCCAGGCGCGCTGAACCGCCACATAAACGACCTCTGCACCCGCTTCACCGGTTACGGCAATGCCTTCAAAACCGTTTTTGCGGGCATTGGATTCCAGCTCTTCGGGCAGTGCCGCTTTGCTCAAAACCGCACCGGTCTCTGCGTCCACCTTAAGGATCAGGTTGGGGCGGCCTTTGGCATTACCTTCGCTGCATAGCCAGAAACTGCCGTCAGGGCCGACGGCAATACCTTCAAGATCAAGATCTTCGTTGGCGCCGGTCACCTGCATACGGTCAACGATCAAGGCCGGTTTCCTGGAAACATCAATGGTGTAGATAAACCCCTGGGCCAGAAAAGAATCATTCACCGCATAAAGTGTATCCGGTTTTTCCGGATCACCGGCAAGGCCGGACAGGGCCACCCAGGGAATGGGGGTGCCGTTTTCGCCGGGGCCCGAAGAGATCATGGGATACGCAGCTTTGCCTTTTTTAAGCTGAAAGATATTGATCATGGTCGGAATGCCGGAATCCGCTTCGTCTTTCTCCGTGGAAGCAACAAAAAGACCGCGCTTGGGAATGGCTTTCAGCCCCTCAGGGCCGATACCTGTGGGCAGCACCTGCAATGGCCTGGGCCTGCCGGACCTGCCCATGCGGTAAACACCCACAGCATTGCAGCGCTCGGAACCGACAAAAAGCAGGGTCTGATTTCTACCGAAAACACCCACTTCAACAGCTTCGGGTTCACAGCCTTTGTTTTCGGAGCGGCCTTCATTGTAATGGCCCATGGAAGCCAGCCACAGTTCAAAGGATTCTGCAGAGTCATAAACGGCTCTCCCCCTTCTATTAAAAATGGTGAATCCGCGGCTGCCGCCCTCTTCGCCGTTTTCATCTTCGTAGTCGCCTTCATTGGCCGTGACAAAGGTTCCGTTATTGATCCAGGATACGGCATCAGGCTCCGCACGCTTTATGATCCGGCTGTTGAATTCGATGAGGTCGTTCTCCTCGGTGTCAACATTGTTCAGTTCCACTTCCCCGGCAGAAAAATGATTAACGGTCCTGCCGGTGACAATGTCTACAATGGCCAGATGATTATTTTCCTGGAAAGAGACGACAGCTTGGTTGCGGCTGTTGATATCCACATATTCAGGTTCCAGGTCCGTGCCTGCAACGGCCTCATTTTCCACATCAGAAAGATCGGCCCCGGTAATTTTCCATTTTTTGGCAGGTCCCCGAAGATCAACGATGAGCAGGGTGCCGGAGGCATTCTGGGGAATAATCCCACCGTTGAGGTCTTCGTCCCGTTCATTTTCAATAACGATAGCAGCGCGTTTATGGTCCGGTGCCAGGGCCAGGGAGTCGGGCTGGCCGCCCAGCTCATGCACGGCAACAATCCGGCGGGTCTTACGGTGAACCACCACCAGCCGGCCCGAAGGATTGTCATAGCTTTCAGAGGTATTAACGCCCACCAGCACCAGGTGATCGAGAACCACAAGACTGGTGGGCTCTCCGCCGACGGCTACGGTACCCATTCCCATTGGATTGGCCGGATCAGAAATATTCACAAAACCAATGGCGCCATTTTCGCCGTCCGTATACACCAATTGTTTGCCGTTGCCTGTAACGTCAATAATTTCCGCAACCCCGGAACCGTTGCCTGCCATAACATCAAATGTACCGACATGCCGGAATGTCTGTTTATTATGGAATTTTTTCATGAATCCATGGCCGTGGGCAAAACCCGCAGCCGGACACAGGCCCAGGATGATCCCTGCGGTTGCTGCGGCGAAAAGCTTTTTCATTTTCTTCTCCTCTGTTTTTGGGTTGTGTAAATTAAAATTATCCCAGGAAAGGGAAAACGGTTTCAATTCAGGAACTCGGAAACAACCCCGAAGCTATAAACAAAGATTGTTACTGTGATGTTAGTGTCGGATTTTAAAATTATTGGGAAATAGGAAGAAGGGGAACAATAGATCCATTTTTCTTAGCAAATTTTTTACCCGTATTCAAAACGCCATCCATTGGGCATATTTGAGACAGCGAAGAAGACGGGTAAAAAGACAAATTATATGGTAAATTTTATTATTTCATGGGCCTTAAACCGGAGGCGGTATCAGTTTCAACGGTCTGCGCCATAGGTTTCCAGATAGGTTTCAATCTTTGCTTTCATTGGGTCATCCAGTACAATTCTGCCTGCGATTTCCCGGTTATGCAGAAAGTCAATGATCTCGCGTATGGTAACAATGGCGAAAATGGGAATACCAAGGGTGTCCGCCACCTCAGCCAGGGCATTTCTGTCTGTTTTACCCTTTTCCTGGCGGTTTACGCTGATGACGATGCCGCAAACCCGGGGATCGTTGCAGCCTTTTAAAACTTCCAGGGATTCCCGGATGGCCTTGCCCGAGGTAATGACGTCGTCCACCAGGATCAGCCGGGTGTCGGAGGCCAGCGGCATGCCCACCACAGCACTTTTGTCTGCATAGGTTTTGGCTTCCTTGCGGTTGAACACATACCCTTTGTCAATGCCCATGTCGGCCAGGGCACAGGCGGCCGTGATGCACAAAGGAATGCCTTTGTAGGCAGGCCCGTAAATCCCGTGAAAATCCTCTTTAAAATGGGCGTTAATGGCTTTCGCATAATAGGTGCCCAGCTTTTGAATCTTTGATCCGGTGTCAAACATACCGGTATTGATAAAATAGGGCGCAATCCGACCGCTTTTCAGCTCAAATTCGCCGAACTTCAGGGCATTGCACTCTACCAGAAACGCTATAAATTCCTCTTTATAATTCATCTATCATCCTTAAGTATATATTGAGCGGGAACCTGTGTTTGGACGTAAAGTTGCCCAGATGCAAGG
>JAKSBO010000214.1 GCA_022361095.1 Desulfobacterales bacterium
TATAAAATATATTTTAAACCAGCAACCATACTTAATTTTATATATGACAACACCCAAAACTGCGCCCCAAACACAGACCTCCGGCACACCTAAAACGCCCATTGCCATCATCGGCATGGGTTGTATTTTTCCGGAATCCAGAACTCTTAAAGAGTTCTGGAAATTGATATTCAACGGCGTTGATGCCATCACACACGTACCCGAAGACTCACACTGGCGTCTCAAAGACTATTTCAATGAGGACCCGGACTGTCCCGACCATGTCTATTGCAGCAGGGGCGGTTTTTTACCGGACATTGCCTTTGATCCTTTAGCCTACGGCATTCCCCCAAAAAATATCGATGCCACGGACACATCCCAGCTTCTCGGCCTGGAAGTGGTCCGCATGGCACTTGCCGATGCAGGTTACCCTGTCGGGCATGCCCATCTGAAAGAAAAACGGGTCAATGTCATCCTCGGGGTTACCGGCACCCAGGAACTGGTGATTCCGCTTGGCGCAAGGCTTGGACATCCGTTCTGGAAAAACGCTTTGGATGCAGCCGGCATCGCCCCGGATAAAAAGGATCGCATATTAAGACAGATCAGCAATTCCTATGTCGGGTGGCAGGAAAATTCATTTCCGGGCCTTTTGGGTAATGTGGTGGCCGGAAGAATTGCAAACCGCCTGGACCTGTCCGGCACCAACACGGTGTGTGATGCGGCATGTGCAAGCTCCCTTTCCGCCATTCATACGGCCATGATGGAGCTTGAAACCGGCCAGTGCGATATGTCCATCACAGGCGGTGTGGATACCCTCAATGATATCTTCATGCACATGTGTTTTGCCAAAACCGGTGTATTATCCCATACCAGCGATGCCCGGCCCTTTTCAGAAAAGGCCGATGGCACTGTGCTTGGCGAAGGCGTCGGTTTGCTCGTGCTCAAGCGCCTGGCAGACGCCCGGCGTGACCGGGACCGGATTTATGCTGTTATTAAAGGCATGGGCACCTCCAGCGACGGACGCACATCGGCCGTATATGCCCCGGATGCCAAAGGCCAGGTCAAAGCGCTGAAAAACGCCTATGCCAATGCTGGTATTTTGCCCGAATCCGTGGATCTGATTGAAGCCCACGGCACCGGGACCCGGGTGGGGGACAAGGTTGAATTCACGGCACTGAAACAATTTTTCAAGGACAAAGCCACCGAATCCACTGCCATCGGTTCGGTGAAATCCATGATCGGGCACGCCAAAGCTGCGGCTGGCACTGCGGGCATTATCAAGGCCGTCCTGGCCCTGCACCATAAAGTCATCCCCCCCACACTCAAAGCCCAAACACCGGACCCGGATCTGGATATACAAAACTCCCCGTTCTACCTAAACCAGACATCACGGCCCTGGATCAGCAACAGCAAGAAAAATGCGTTGCGGTGTTCCGGCGTTTCCGCGTTCGGATTCGGCGGATCAAACTTTCATGCCGTGCTTGAAGAGTACGCACCTGAAAAAGCCGATATCTCCTGGGACGGGACAGTGCAGATCCTGGCACTCTCCGGCAGGACCCAAAAAGAGATTGTTGCAAAGCTTGATACCGTCAACGACGCCATAAAAGCCTATGACACCAGGGACAAGGCCGCAGTCACCCAGGCCGTTGCCTGGCAGGCCACCCTGTCCGGAAAGGCATTTTCATCAAAACATGATGTGCGGCTATTGGTTTTGCTCACTGATCAGGATGATGTTTTTGAACGGATTTCCCAGGCAAAACAGGTGGTCAATGGTGATAAACCTGCCACTCCCCCGATATTCCTGGGCCAAGGCAAACCATCCGGCAAGTTAGGATTTGTATTCCCGGGCCAGGGAAGCCAGTACACCGGGATGGGCAGACAGATTATGTCGGTTTTTCCCGAAAGCCTTGACATGCTGAACATGGCCCAGACCTGCGTCAGTAACACAGATGCAGACGATGACCGGCTGCTGTCCGCATATATGTATCCGCCCCCGGAATATGTCATGGATAAAAAATCAGCCGAGTCGGCCCTGCGCCAGACCCGCATTGCCCAGCCGGCCATTGGTGCGGTCTCTTTGTCCATGCTGAACATTCTTTCCCGGTTCAAGCTAGCACCTGAGATGACCTGCGGCCACAGTTACGGAGAGTTATGTGCACTCTATGCAGCAGGCTGGATTGATGCCAAAACCTGTTTTGAACTCTCGGCGGCCCGGGGCAACTTCATGGCCAAGGCAGGCCAAAGCGCCGGAGATCCCGGAAGCATGCTTGCGGTCCAGGCCCCCATTGAAAAAATCGGGGCCCTGCTTGAAGAGGAAAACCTGGACCTTGTCCTGGCCAACCGGAACAGCCCGGTACAGGGGGTGCTGTCCGGGGAGACCCAGCATATCCTCAGCGCTGAAAAAATCTGCAAAAAACGTAAAATGCGTGCCATCAAGCTGCCGGTGGCTGCAGCGTTTCACAGCAAACTGGTCGCAGATGCCGCAAAACCGTTCAATAATTTAACCCGAAAAGCGGCCGTCACGCCGACCCGGATTCAGGTATTGTCCAATACCACCGGATCAACCTATCCCGAAGATGCGGCAAAGGCCCGGGATTTGCTGGGGCAGCAGTTGATGCACCCGGTGGACTTTATCGGCAATATTCAACAAATGCACAAACAAGGCGTTGACACCTTTGTTGAGATCGGCCCTAAGCCGGTTCTTTGCGGTCTGATAGACTCTATTTTAAAAGACCAGGATGTACAGGTTATCGCATTAGATAAATCATCAGGGAAAAACGCAGGTATCCGGGATTTAGGCATGGGCTTATGTACCCTTGCCGCCCTGGGCCACCCCGTGGACCTGTCGGCCTGGGAAGAGGATACGGCCGCACCGGAAGCTAAAAAACTTGTCATCATGCTCAGCGGGGCCAACTCAAAACCCAAAGCCCCTGAAACGCCTGAACCTGAAATGGTTCAAACTCAGGAGGCATCCTTTCATGCCCCAAGTCAGCCGGCACCCCCCAAACCGGCCCAGGCACTCCAAGACTTTAAAAACGAAAATATTGCACTGGATTCATCTGTTTATACAACGGATTCAACCCGGCAAAGATCCACCACACAAGGAAATACCATGACATCTTTTCCACACCCTGAATTTAACGAAACCCTACCCTGCCCCACGTCAAATTCAACCCAGCAGGTGACAGCAAATCAAACTCCGGCAAACCCCGACATTCTGATCCAGGGACTCAATGCCATGCAGCAGCTCCAGGCCCAGACTGCCCGGGCCCATGAGAAGTTCCTGGAGACCCAGACCCAGGCCGGCCAGACCTTGGCCGCATTGATGTCACAAACCCGTGGACAGGTGTATGCCCCGGCCCAGGCCGCCCCTGTAATTAAGCCCCCGGCTCCGGCACAGCCCGCGCCTGCTCCGGCACCTCCTGTTCAGCAGACCGTATCAAAGCCGGTACCGGACCCAACACAGCAAATGCCGCAATCCCAACCGGCAGCAGCACCAAAAAAACCTGCCCCGCAGGTTGCCGCAGCTCCTGCCCCGGAAGTTAAAAACGTCCTGTTTGAAATTGTCAGCCGCCTGACCGGATTCCCGGTGGAGATGCTGGAACCAGAAATGAATATTGAATCAGACCTTGGTGTTGATTCCATTAAAAAGGTTGAGATCATTTCAGAACTTGAAAAAGCCTTTCCGGACAGCAGGGATCTATCCGCCCAGGGCCTTGGATCGGTCAAAACCCTTGGAGATATCTGTACGGCCGTTGAAACGGATCAGACCCCGTCCCCGGTATCCGGTCAACCCGCGCCTTCCATTGCCGCAGAACAAAAGGCGGCGAAAAACAATCCGCCGGTCCAGTCCCAAAACAGCACGCTTGGCATTCTGGTCAATATCATCAGCGAGTTGACAGGGTTTCCCAAAGAGATGCTTGAACCCGAAATGAACCTTGAATCGGATCTTGGCATTGACTCCATAAAGCGCGTTGAAATTTTGTCCCGGCTTGAACAGGAGCAACCCGATGCCAAGGCATTGTCTCCGGAGGACATGGGAAGTTTACAGACCATCGCCGATATCATAAATTACCTGAACTCAGAACAAACAGCGGCTTCCCAGGAAGCCCCTAAAAAAAAACTTCGCATGACCCCGTAAATGACCCCGACCTGGCCGAAGAGGCAGAATTAAAGGCACTCGGCAGGCAGGAAATTGAACTTACAGCCTTTCCTGCCCATCAGGTCCGCTTCTATAATGGGGCAAGAATTACCATCCCTGCCGGTAAAACCATTTACCTGACAAGGGATGGCGCAGGCATTGCCAAGGCATTTGAAAAAGCGTTCAAA
>JAKSBO010001010.1 GCA_022361095.1 Desulfobacterales bacterium
AAAGGTTTTTAAACGGTATCTGTGGGATTCCAGGGCATTATAGGAGACGGCATCTCCGAAACTGACCAATTGGATCAGGGTCAGATCCTCCAGATTGGCGCCTTTGGCACTCATGAGCGCATTCACAAGGGTTCTGGGCTCGGCAGTCCCCGTGCCGATAAAAATGTGCATACCCGGTGCGATTCGGGTCAGCACTTTGTCCGTGGAGACACAACGTGTTTTCCAGGCAGCTCTTTTTTTCCTGAACATGACGTTCGCTATTGTTTTAGTTTTTTAATATTGTCCCGGGCAAATTCAATGGTCGGGTCTATTTTCAGAGCCATTTCATAAAATTTGACGGCAAGCATCGGTTCTTTAAGTTCCCGGTAACAGGATCCCATATTGGCATAATTGATGGCCTGGCTTGGGTCCACATCCAGGGCGTTTTCAAAATAGGTGATGGCTGTTTTGAAATCCTTTTTCATAAAACAGCAGGCCCCGGCGGTGTTCAGGATGTCCGGGCGCTGGGGGTCGGCATCAAGACCGGTCCGGCATGTCTCAAGTGCCGGATCCAACAGCCCCAAATCCTTCTGGGCCGCAGCCATATGGGAACAGATATCCGGCAGGTTGCGCCGGACAGGATCGCGGTCAAGGGCGGCCTGGAACTGTGTTACGGCCTCTGCTCCCTCTTCCAGGGCGCTGAGCATCAATCCTTTGTAAAAACTTGTGTAATATTTTCCCGGGATAAGTGCTTCCAGCTCATCCAACTGGTCAATCGCTATAATGGGATGGGAATTTTCCGTAATCAGACGGGCGGCAAACATGCCGACACTGGCCTCGTCGGCCCGTTCCCTGAAATGGGCCCCCGGCATGATGGTGTAATAGGCCGGGATATCCAGGCCGGGATGGGTGGTGCAGATGGAGAGCAGGTGAAACCCTCTATCCGCCAGAATTTGAATCAGGCTTTCCACTTCCACCTTCATGTTGTCGGCGGACAAATCCGGCAGGTCCGCGGCATCCACCATGATTTCAGGATGGGTGATATATTGGGCTGCGTTGATATCGGTAAATTTCGGCAACCCGGATGCCACGTAATTGGATCCAGAGTTAAAGTCACCGGCAAGCTGGGCCACTTCGGTCAGGGCCCGGCCCATGGCCTTTTCCGGGGACGGGGCCGTGCCGGCTGTCCATACGATCTCGCTTGAATCCGGAAACGTGGATGGGTCCCAGGCCAGTACGGCGATGGTGGGAACACCCGTGTCAAGACTAAGATCGCTTGCATAAATTTTGATGCCCTGGGTGTCATACTTGGCTATAAGTTCCCGGACAAGGGGATCTTTAAAGGAGTCCAGGCGGATGCCTGGGACGTTTAACTTTTCCCGGGATACCCTGGAGCAGACGTGGCGCTCCACCAGTTCGCAGATGCCCTGGGTCAAGGCCTCTTCCGTGCAGTTTCCTGCACTGGGGCCGTTAAACTCATTGATCATATAAAACCAGTTAAAAGGGACATTCACCTCTTTTTTTTCGGTCAGGTCATAGCCCTTGGTCCACTGCAGGGGCAAAGCGTCAAATACGGGTTTAACCTTTAATGCCTCGGCCTCATCATCATGGACAGACTGGGTGATCAGCGCGTAATCCAAAGCGTTTTCCCCAAGCTCTCCGGGCGTGGCATGGATGAAGTTTTTTTCATCTTCGGCAAAGGAAAAAAAGCTGAACCGCTCCACCAGCTCCATGACGGCACTGGCCTCGGACTGTTCCGGGGTCCCGCCTTTGCCCATCTGTTTGTTGGTACCGGTCACCCGTTTTGCATCGGCCCCACACTCACTGAAAAACACCGGAATGTCCAGGCGGCCGTTGTCGATGCGCCGGGTCCGGCTTAGGATATCAAGATTCAGGGCTGCTGCCTTTTCCCGGAACCGCCGGACCGTTTCGGAGGGGGAGATGATTTTATCCTGGTCAAAGGTATAATTTTTCGGGGCGTCTTGGAGTATTATTTCATAACCCATGGGGTTCAAAACCTTTCAATTTATAATCTAAAAAGCCCCCACCTTACCATGAATTGTTCCGGATTTCATCATGATAGCACCTGTATTGATTAAATAATTTTGTATTTCCGGCAGCTTTTTTGAAAATATCAATCGCGGATCAATGCCATGAATTTTAGATTGGCCCGGGGAAAAGGAAACTGGTGAAGCTGATCTATGCTGACCCATTTGTGGTCAATGGGGCCATTGAGAATCACTTGTCCGGAGATGTAATCGCAAAAGAACACATCCATTTCAATTTTAAAGTGTGTGTACGCATGAAACACCCGGGTTAAGAACTGCAAATTACCGGTCTCAATCCCGGTCTCTTCCCGGATCTCACGGATGCAGGCCTGTTCTGCCGCCTCTTTGGGTTCCACCTTGCCGCCGGGAAATTCCCATAGTCCACCCAAAAGCCCGTCAAGTTTTCTTCGGGTGATCAGTACGTTTCCGTTTTTTTTGACAATGCCCACGGCAATATGAACCGTGGGCACCTTTTTTTTCTTCATGCGCCGGGTGAAAATATCTGTGGCCTGTTTTTTAAAGGCACAACATTCCCCGGCCAGGGGACAGCCGCTGCAGTCCGGGCGTTTAGGCGTACAGACCAGGGCGCCGAGTTCCATGACGGCCTGGTTGTATGTGCCCGGGTCCTTTTTATACAAAAGCGTTTCGGCAATGGCTTTATATGCTTTATGGGCGGCGCTGTGATTCACCGGCGTGTCAATGCATAAAAGTCTTGCCAGGACACGCTTGACATTGCCGTCGACCACGGCATGGGGCTTTGATTCGGCAATGGAGAGCACTGCCGAAGCAATATAATCCCCCACGCCCGGCAGATTTTTAAACCCCTTATAATCATTTGGAATAACGCCGGCCATATCACGGACCACAATGCCGGCAGCCTTGTGAAGATTTCTGGCCCTGGCATAATACCCAAGACCCTCCCAGGACTTAAGCACGGTTTCAAGGTTTGCAGCGGCAAGATCTCCAAGAGCAGGCCAGGTTTCCATGAACCTGAGATAATAGGGAATAACGGTTTTTACCTGGGTCTGCTGGAGCATAACCTCGGAAACCCATATCCGGTACAAAGACAGATCCCTGCGCCAGGGAAGTTGCCGGCAATTGTCCCGGTACCAGGCCATTAGGGCCGATTGAACTATTTTAATTCGCCTGTTTTCCAGTTTCGCACCAAATTTATAAATGTTCTGGTGGCAGTACCCGAAGGTCCCTTGGGAATATACGCCTTTTCTGTAAAATCCCAGGCTGTGCCGGCAATGTCCAGATGTGCCCAGGGGGTTTTTCCCACAAAATTTGACAGGTACGCTGCCGCGGTTATGGTACCGGCCGGCTTTCCGCCGGTGTTTTTAATATCCGCCACCTTGGATTCGATCTGCTTTTCATAATTTTTATTCAAAGGCAGGCGCCAGACCGGCTCCCCTGCAAGGTGGCCTGCAGATTCAAGTGCTTTGACCAGGGCGTCATTGTTGGATACAAGCCCAGTATAATGATGGCCAAGGCCGATGATAACGGCGCCTGTCAGGGTTGCCGCGTCAACGACACAGGTGGGTTTGAACGTTTCAATTCCCCAGGCCAGGGCATCGGCCAGGATCAGGCGGCCTTCGGCATCGGTGTTGATCACTTCACTTGTCACCCCGTTGTAATGGGTGATAATGTCGCCGGGATGAACGGCCCTGGACCCGGACATATTATCCGTGGCAGGCACTATGGCCACAACCCCTGTATCCGGCTTTTCCTGTGCAACGGCCTGCATGGCACACATCACCGCCGCACCGCCGCACATATCGTATTTCATATCCTCCATGCCCGCAGAGGGCTTGATGCTGATCCCCCCGGAATCAAAGGTCAGCCCCTTGCCCACTAGGAGGATGGTTTCAGTACACGCTTCGGGTAAATATTCCAGGATCACCATGCGTGCCGGTACATGGGAGCCCAGATTGACGGCAAGGATGCCTCCCATGCCCATCTGCTCCATCTCCTTTTTTTCTATACATCGATAGCCCAGTCCCGTATCTGCGGCAAGTTGTTTGGCATATGCCGCAAAATCAGCAGAGGTCCAGTGGTTGCCGGGCTCATTGGCCATATCCCGTGCCGTACAGGCGGCAAAGGCCGCATTTTTTGCCTTTTCAATACCCTGGCGAATAAGATTAAGATTCTCGCTGCATACAAATTTTATGGCAGCAAGTCCCGGATAATCGGTTTTCTTTTTGGTACTTTCCTTGTATTTGTCAAACCGGTAGTCCCCGAGGATAACACCTTCGGCCAGGGCCGCCGCAGACGCCTGGGGATCGGTCAGGGCCCCGGACAGATGTTTTGGGGCAGGCAGGCAGATTACCGCCTCCTTGGCTTTAACCGAAGCACACACCTTGGCAACCTGCCCTCCGGCTTCCCGCAGCATGTCCAGGGCATCCCCTTTATCCTTTGCTTTGTTCACATCGCCTGTGCCTAAAACCAGAACCCGGGCAGCAGAAATTTTTGATCCGGCAGCCGGGTAAAACAATATCTGTTCTGCAGCTTTGCCTGAAAAATCCTTCAATTCAAATGCTTTTTTAACCTGGGGCTTCACAGCAGCAGCGCATGCAGGCATTTTGTCCTTTTCCTCCACGGCAAAATAAACAAGGAGGTCTGTTTTAATCGTTTCGGCAGCTTTGGTGGTCGTGGTGATGCGGTCTTTTTTCATGGGGACACCTTTTTTTACCGGTTGTTTGGAATATTAAAATCTATTTGGAATTTACCATAAAACTTTGGTCAGGTAAAAGAGTTCAGATAATAACAGCCATCTGATGATATTGGCGATTAAAATATGCAGATTATTTAGTGACTTTGGGACTATTCACAAATTGTTGCCGTTGTATCTTGCCTTATTTAAAATATTCCAGTATACCTTAATTAAATTAATTATATATAAACTTACAGGAGGCAAAGACATTGAACGATATTGCTGTACTTGCCGGTGACGGTATTGGCCCGGAGGTTATGGAACAGGCGATCAGGGTGCTTGACAAGGCTTCAGAGCTTTTTGATTTTGAACTAACCTATGAATACGCAGACGTGGGTGGTGCAGGTATTGATAATCATGGTAAAGCTCTGCCGGACTCAACACTGGCATTGTGCGAGCAAAAAGATGCCATTTTGTTTGGTTCCGTTGGCGGCCCGAAATGGGAGCACCTGCCACCCGAGGAGCAGCCCGAACGCGCTTCGCTTCTGGCGTTGCGCAAACACTTTGGTTTATATTGCAACCTGAGACCCTCCAAAGTATTTCCCTCCCTTGCATCAGCATCTCCCCTGAAACCGGAAATCAT
>JAKSBO010000592.1 GCA_022361095.1 Desulfobacterales bacterium
AATGTCATGGTCTGTATCCTGCTGCAGCATTTCGGGCATCAGATAGGGGCTTACAGGCTCCCGGTAGACAGAGGCCTCCGGGTTATCGGGATTGCCCAGCAAAAGTCCTGCGGAGGCCAGCAGTCTGTGCAGCAGCATGTGTTGGGTGCTTAACGCATTTGGAATTAAAACGCTGCGGCCTGCAAAGTCTTTTATCTGCGCAACCGCCGGGTGGTTGTTTTTCACAATCATGCTGCCGCCACGATGGGTGAACATCAATAAACGGATATCCAACCCTTTTGCATATAAATCCATTGCCATGGGGATGGTGATAAACGCGCCGTTAATGGTACCACAGGTCAACAGGTTCGACATCTGGTTCCATGAATGGCACACCTGCAGGTCAAATGTTGAAAGATCGATCCTCTCTTTTTGCCGTGCCAGTATTTCCTTGGCAACGCCGATAATGAGATGATCAACGATCCTCATGTACCCGATGCTGAATTTAGGTTGCCCCCTCATTAATACCTCTTTTCTTTTTGGTATTAATTGCCTTGAACACGAGCCAGTTTAAATCCTTACTATTAGCACAGGCACCCTGTGATCGCAAGTTCAATCCCACCCCTCTGATTCACCGGCAAATCTCTGTGTGAAGCGCTGACAGCGTTCCTTGTTTCTGACCCCTATTCACCGCTCCTTGTCGTATTTTATGTTTGTAAACTTGTTGATGAACATGGGAATGCGGCACGACCATAGCCTTGAAAACTCAAAAGGGAAAATGGATGTGAGGACTGCCTGCAGGGAGAGGATACTTTGCCGGCATCAATCTCCCGTGATCCAGCCCAGTGCTTTGTGTCAATCAATTTCTTGATCTGAGCTTTTAAATAGGATAAAACAATGGATAAATTTGGAACCAATTCATCCAAAATTGTTTAATGAAATCAAATACTGAAAAAGCCGTCACCAAGGAGTATTTTTTAAAGCCCGGGTATATTATTGTGCCGGATCAGCCCACTATTATTTCCACGGTCTTGGGCTCATCCGTGGCAGTCAGCTTGTATGATAAGCGTCGGAAAAAAGGTGGGATGAATCACTTTTTGTATCCGTTTGTCGAAATACCTCAAAAAGCAACTGCCCAATATGGAAACGTGGCCATACCGACACTGATAAAAATGATGGGGGTTGCCGGGGTCCCGGTGTCAGATTTGGAGGCGCAGGTGTTTGGCGGTGCGTTTGATCACACGAGCTGCGAAAAAAATATTGGCAAGGAAAACCTGGTCGCTGCCACGCAGCAGCTTGCCCGGCACAGGATCAAAGTCGTGTCCCGAGATATTGGCGGAGAACTGGGCAGGAAAATCGTATTTAATACACACACATGTGAAATTTTGGTCCTGCGGGTGGATCGTCTGAGACGATCGGATTGGTTCCCGTATCACGAAGACCGGTAACCCTTAAACGTTGGGGGTGACACCTGGGGTCAGAGTTTGCCCCGCTGGATAATTGCGATCAATAACCATATCCCCATGATGGCAGCGGCAAAAAAGCCGCCGATGCCGATGACGGATACACCGAAAACCGTGGGCGGCACATCGGAGTTGATTACAATGGCAGAGCCTAAAATTAAAGCAGCGATAATGATGGAAAAAGAGATCCGGTTGCTGGTCTGATCCTGGGTGTGCATCAGCCTGTCCAGCCCGTCTATTTTTATATCCACATGCAGCCGGCCGGATTTTGCCTGGCGGAGGATCTCCATCAAATCGGCGGGCAGGGTCTGAATCAGCTTATAGGTTTCTCTGCCGAATCCCAGCAGTTCCCGGGCGATTCTTGAGGGTTTGAATTTTTCAAGTTTAGCAGCCGTCACATAAGGAACCGCATGGGATATCATATCAAAATCGGGATCCAGTTTTTTGGCCACTCCCTCAATGGATATAAATGCCTTCATCATCAAAAAGAAGTCCGGCGGGATGCGAAGATCGTGGGTGGCACACAATTCTAAAAATTTGTTCATCATTTTCGCTGTTTTGATATCTTTGAGCGTCTTGGACAGATGGGTGGCAGCAAACAGGTTGATGTCTTTTTCCAGGCGCGCCAGGTCCGGCTGCATGTCAAAATCAGTAACCTCGCACAGTAATTTGGCCGTTGACTTGTAGTTCTCGGTGGCAAGGCTGTGTATCAGGTCCGCAAACAGCTCGCCGGTGGCCCGGTCGATAAATCCGGTCATGCCGAAATCAATGGGGCAGATCACATTGTTGGGCAAAATAAAGATGTTGCCGGGATGGGGGTCAGCATGGAAAAATCCAAATTCAAACACCTGCCGCATGATAAAATCCGCACCCCTTCGCGTCAGCTTCTTCCTGTCCAGACCGGCCCTGTCAATGGTATCAATGTCATTGGCCTTAATGCCCCTGATAAAGGCCATGGTCAGGACGCGTTCACTGGAGCAGCGCCGGTAGACCTTGGGGATTTTGATGGTCACATCGTCTTTGAACTGCTCCGTCATCTGCTCCATGCTGGATGCTTCTATGGCGTAGTCCAGTTCCTTTTCAAGGGTGCGGGCAAACTCCTCCACAATTCTAACCGGTCTGAAAAAGGCGACCTCTTCAATGTTGTTTTCAATGATGGAGGCAATATGGAGCATGATCTCAAGATCAGCCTCAATGGTTTTACGAATCCCGGGGCGCTGGATTTTGACCGCTACTTCCTGATCGCTGCCGATGACAGCCTTATGTACCTGGCCAATGGAGGCGCTGGCAAAGGGGATGGATTCGATTAAGGTGAATACCCGGTCACAAGGTCTTCCAAACTCCGATGCGATAATGGCCTGAACCCAAAGGGAAGGATGCTTTAGAGAAGCCACATGTGAAGGCACCAAAGCATGGAGAAGGGAAGAGGACCTGAAGTGTGTTCTGGCTGGTTTACCTTGATATGTGTCAAGGCCTGAATCCGAACCTAACGCTATTGAAGCATCGCATCAAATCGTAGTGGATCCAAACAA
>JAKSBO010000053.1 GCA_022361095.1 Desulfobacterales bacterium
TAGTGGGTGGGGCATCATACCGATAAAGGCCGCTTTGAAGCGTTACGGTGGGCCCGAACTCGGCCCTGGCCCGGGCAAGGCCCTCATCGGCAATTTCAACATCCTTTGCGGCCATGCGCCGCTGGAGGCTGTTTTCAAGGGCAATCACCACTGCCCTGTCCGCGGTGAGGCGTTCCCGGGCACCGCATAGTGCTGCCGGAGAGACCAGGATCAGCACAGCGGATATAAATAAAAACAATGACCGGGTCACGTGTATTATCTTATTCATGTTTCAATTCTTTTCGTTTAGATCTCAGATATCAAATATCAGCTTCAGGACGCAGGGCTGCAATTACCAGGCGCTGGACCTGGGGGACAAGCCGGTTAAATCCACTGGTATCCGATGGGGGGGCGGATGGGTTCAGGGCCGCCATGAGTTGGCTTCTCACTGGCTGGGTAAGATGATTCAGGATAAGCGACCCTGTAACCATGGTATGGATCGCAAGGGGCTCTGTTTTTGAAAAAAGTCCTTTTTCCACCCCTTCGTCAAGTATTTCCTGGACAATTTTAACAGTCACGCAGACCTCTTCAAAGATGGCCGGACCGAAATTGGTCCATCCGGAAACCATTTCCCGTATCATGATCCGGGTGAAATGGGGATGGGCATCCATGATGGCGGCAACGCTGGCGATGTAGGTCGTTAATTTTTCTTCGGGCGTGGCTTTGGACTGGATTTCCCTGCGGAGATGTGCTGCCCGGTCCTGGTAAATGTCATGAATAACCGCCTGGTACAGGGCCCGTTTATTTCCGATCCGGTAGTAGATCATGGCCTTATTTACACCGGCTTTGCGGGCAATGGCATCAATCCGGGCTCCGTCGTATCCCTGGGTGGCAAAAACCAGTAACGCCGCATTTAAAATTTTGCGAATGGACTGGTCTTTTTTATTTGTTCTGATGCCGGCATCCGCCATTGCTGATTCCCTCTTGTCTAAAATTTTTTTGTTTTTGAATTTGGAAAAGTTTAACCGTTTGTTTAAAATAACCGGTTAGTTTATATTTGTCCAGGGTTCAGGGGAAAAAGCCGCATGGCGAGCGCTGTACCTTTTTGAAGTATCGTATTAATTTAGGACTGCTCATGCAGATTGTAAATTGGATGCAACGTTTACAAGTCTCGCCATATGATGTTAATGTTTTTACCATTTGTTTCTGTCTTTTGGGCACCGCACGGTCGATCTGCAAAGCGTACGGGAAAGTTTTTGCTGCTGGAATGCAGGCAGTATATTGTTTGGGGAACTCAAGTAATGCGTATCAACCTTAAGATTACAGGTCTATTCATAGTAAGTTGTGTGTTAATCTTTCTGTTTTTTTTTCAAATACACCAATCCCAGAAAATTAAACTACTGGAAGGCAATGGCGGTATCATAATTGAGCGTTCCGACTGCACTATATCTTTAAAAAGAACCGAGGACGGCAACACACTGTATCGAGAAAATACATGCCGGGAGGATAAGCCGTTATGGGAATATTTAGCTTCAAATAAATCAACCGCTCAAAAACTTTTTAACGGAATAGATAGAATCTATCTCGGTAAAGCCAAATTTTCCGAAGGCCCTTTTGCGTTATGTAATCTATTGACTCAACTAAAAGACGATCCTCACTGGACGTTGAACATTAACAGCCTTGATGCGGCAATTTTGTTGGAAAAGATACTCCCGAAAGCCAAACTGATTCCTTCGGCCCGTCAAACACTTGCAAGTATAGGCAAGTCTGTCAAATCCGTATCACTTGAAGTTGTTCTGCTCAATACAGACGCGTTGCCGGCTGGGTGCGCCAAAGTGCCGAAAAAGATCCCGACCGGAGCTGTTGTTGATATCGTTCTTGAAGAGGCGGCAGAGGATCGGTAAGCAGTTACTTAAAACAACGTTATCCTGAAAATAGCGTCTTATTAAATGCTCACAAAAAGAAAAAAAATAAAAACAGGTATCGTGGTCCGGTTTTTTTTGCTGCCGGCCGCAATGGTGTTGCTTAGCGCGTGCAGTGCTTTTTCATCCGAAACAAAGCTTAAAATTCTGCATCTTAATGATGTACATTCCTTTCTGACGCCCCGGACTGCAGAATTAAATTTGGGGGGCCGGCCCACCACCTGCGAGATCGGCGGTATGGCCCGAGTTGCCGGGCTTGTGGATGCGCTGACGGTCGAACCTGGGCAGACGCTGCTGCTGCATGCCGGAGACGCGGTCCAGGGAACCCTGTACTTTACCTTGTTTGATGGCCGGGCCGATGCCGGGGTGATGAATGCCGTGCCCTTTGATGCCATGGCGTTGGGCAACCATGAATTTGACAACGGCGATTCTTGGCTTGCCGGTTTTATCCGGTCTTTGAAGGTGCCGGTGATCAGCGCCAATATCCGGGTCTCCCCCGGGCATGTGCTGGAACATCTGTTTGCCCCTTATGTGGTGAAAAAACTTGACGGCCGGCCGGTCGGGATCATCGGCATGACCATTGCTGAGGTGACCCGCCGCTCCTCCCGGCCCGGTCCCGGGGTGCTGTTCGGCGATGAGGTGCGATACGTCCAGGCCGCGGTGGATGCGCTTTCGGATAAGGGGATTGGCCGGATTATCCTGCTGAGTCATTACGGGTATGAAAATACCTTGTCCCTGGCCGGGCAGGTCAGCGATGTGGATGTGATCGTGGACGGACACAGCCACACGCTTCTGGGTGATCTGGCGGATTACGGGCTGGCCTGTGACGGCCCCTATCCGGTGATTACCGAAAATAAAGACGGTGATCCGGTCTGCATCGTTCAGGCATGGTCCCACGGCCGGGTGCTGGGGGAGCTTGATGTGACTTTCAAGGCTGACCGGGTGGTCGCCTGGTCCGGCCGGCCCCATCTGGTGCTGGGGGATCAGTTCTGGCGGAAAGACGATAGAGGAGAGCCGCAGCGGGTTGCCGGGGCTGAGCGAAAAAAAATTCTGGACCGCATCCGCCGGGACCCCAGTCTGGATATTGCCCCTGAAAATGCCGCGGTTGCCGGTATCCTGGAACAATTTTCCCGGCAGGTGGCGGAACAAGGCGAAACCGTTATCGGAATGGCCTCCCAGGATCTGGCACATGTCAGGGTGCCGGGCCAGGTTCACGGCACCCGGCCAATGCCTTTGGGAAGCCGCATGGCGCCCCTGGTGGCACAGGCGTTTTATGAGCAGGTTCCCCATGCCGACATGTGTATACAAAATGCCGGCGGGGTCCGCACCGGTATTCAAAAGGGGGTGATCCGTTTCAGCACGGTCTACGGGATGCTGCCGTTTTCAAATACCCTGATTGAAATCGAAATGTCCGGCCGCAGTATCCGGCAACTCCTTGAACAGGCCCTGGAATATGTGCTGAAAAACGATGCAAAAGGTGCGTTTCCCTACGCCTACGGCCTGCGGTACGATATTGATGCACGCAAGCCCTTTGGCAGCCGGTTTTCCGGCCTGGAGGTCCGGGAGCGGGCGTCCGGCAGATATGTTCCGCTTGAGAACAAGGTCAGTTATCTGGTGGTTGCCAATGATTTTATTGCCTCGGGCAAGGACGGATATAAAGCATTTGGTGCGGCGTCGAAAGTGCCCGGAAAAACGGTCAACACGTATCTGGATTATGCCCGGTCATTTATCACCCATGTTCAGGCCCTGGACATTTCCGGTAAAGGCCTTGCGGAACTGCCGCGCCGGGATCACTGCATCAAAAGCGTTATTCTGCCCGAGACCGCGCCTTCTGCCCGGTGAATTTCGAAAACTCCGGTGATTTTTTAGCGTTTGATATCAATCCATCAAAGCAGTTTGATTTATCAAAATTTTTTGGGGTTGAAATAGGTTGGCGTTCGGATAATAATGTCAATTCATATCTTATAGGGGGGCTAATGTTCGAAAAGCAAAACTGGTTCATATTTGCGTTGATTGGCATGCTGAGCTTTGCATGCATGGCGCTGAGCCTCAAGAAATTAACTTATAATCTGCCGACTTCTGTTATTCTTTTGTATCTATTCGCATTTACGACGCCGGCTTATCTGATTTACAATGTTACAACCGGAACACCTTTAGATATAAATTGGACTGCCTTGCTGTTCTTGTTGTTGGCATCGGTGTTCGCATTTATTGGAAATTTATGCGATGTCGAAGCGCTTCGTTTGGCACCGAATGCCGGCTATGCCGCCGCAATCAAATCAGGACAGATTATTGTCATAACCATGATGGCTTTTTTATTATTTAAGGATCAAAAAATCACCGTGTCCGGTTTAATTGGCGTTGCGTTAATTTTTTGCGGTGTTTTTCTGCTGTCGTATCAAAGATAATCAGGAATGGAACCCGCCGGATGGCGGGTTTATCCGGCTAGCCTCTCCCCTGAAATGCCCCTCTCTTTTTTTCAATAAAGCTGTTATATGGGCAAATTTTTCCATATTTACGGGTGTGTTGAAATAGGCTCTTTTAAATAGTCTTAAAATTCAAGCATATATAATAAAGGTATATAAATTGCTGTCCAGTACTGCATAGAACCGGCAGCCATGATGATGCCGAAGATTTGTTACGCCGGCACTCTCCCATGAGGGGAACGCTGCCGGTCCATTTCAAGGAGGCTGCATGAAAATTAATGCCTTTTCTGTGGATTTTTCTTCATCCCGAACCTTTTCCCAAACCCAAACCGTTGAGTTCAGTGAAAGCTATACCTTTAACAATGTCTTGGATGGTTTGCCGGAGCAGAACCAAACGGATCTCAATGTTTGGGACCCATCTGCTTCAAAAGCCCAATGGTTCAATCCGTGGCTTACGCCTGTAACCGGTGGGAGGCTTGATGCGTTGTCCCCGACCCGGCGCTTCATGACCCAGCTCAACAACCTGCGCAGTATAGCCGTGGAAATGTTGAATCAGTTGAATTCCAGGGTTTCAGTACCCGGACAACTCCGAATGACCGGCCTGGACCAGGTGTACACCGGCGCAGTACCTGAGAACGATTTTTCAGTCTTCTCCCAATGGGAGCACACCACCACCACCACGTTTACCTATGAAGAGCAGGAAAAGGTAAACGTATCAGCCAACGGCACGGTCCGTACAGCCGATGACCAGGAGTTTGATTTTTCAATGGATCTTTTTCTGGAGCGGCAGTTTTTTAATGAATCCCAGGTCCAGGTGACGCAAACCGGTTACGCCCTGATGGATCCCCTGGTGATCCAGACCGGGGCCCAGGGACCCATGCTCCAGGGCGGCCAGTTTTCCTTTGACCTGGACATGGATGGTGACCAGGAAGAACTTGCCGGGTTGTCTTCCGGGTATGCATTTCTTGCCCTGGATCTTAACCGGGACGGGACCATCAATGATGGAAGCGAGCTTTTCGGCCCGTCCACGGGGGATGGGCTCGGCGAGCTGGCTGACTATGACCAGGATGGTAACATGTGGATTGATGAAAATGACGAGATGTTTGACCAATTTGTGCTATGGAACCCGGAAAATGATGCCGGTACCACCCTGACCCGGCTCAAGGATGCCGGTGTCGGGGCCATTTACCTGGGCGGGGTATCATCCCAGTTTAACCTGACCACTGCGGACAATGAACTGCTTGGCCAGATAACCGATACCTCTTTGGCCCTGGGGGAAGACGGCAGTGTGATGCCGGTGTATGAAATGGCGTACAAGGTTTAATTGGTATTTAAACAAAGAATCACCCATCTGCGCCTTGTACCCGGGCAATGTTTCATCCAAACGCGGATTTTGTTCAGGCCCTGGTTAAATTTTTGTTACCCGCCCAGGGTAAAAACAAATTCGCGCGGGGTAGAATGAAATTCGCGCGCAGGATATCTTCCATTGAAGAATGTTTCTTATACCGAACACTTTAAAATGGAGATAAAAGATAATGCCTGCATTTGGAATAGACATCGGGTACGCATCAGTTAAGACAGCAGTGGTGGATGATGACAGCCAGGTGGTCTGGGCGGACTATGCCCTGCACCATGGGGATATACGGGGTACGGTGACGGCCCGGTTAGACCGGCTTAGACGGGAATATCCCCAGGGTGCCCTGGGTACCGGTGCTGTCACCGGCAGTGGCCGGGACCTTGTGGCCGGGCGGATTGAGTCGGTCAATGAAGTGGCCGCCATTGTCGCCGCAGCCAGGGCGGCCCGGGGTAACGCGGCCTGCGTGGTGGAAATCGGCGCCCAGACCGCCAAGTACATTACCGGCCTCAGGGGGAAAAGCAGCCATGGCATCAAGGTGTCCATGAATGCCAATTGCGCCTCGGGCACAGGCGCATTTATAGAAGAACAGGTCTCACGGATGAACCTGGATTTTCAGCGCTTTTCCGAATATGCAAACCAGGCAGAATCCATTCCCAGGATTGCCGGGCGGTGCGGTGTGTTTGCCAAAACAGATATCACCCACCACCAGCAGGAAGGCGTGCCCGTGGCAGATATCCTCCTGGGCCTTGCCTATGCTGTGGTGCGCAATTTTAAAGTCAGTGTGATGAAAAAACTGCCCTTTGAAACCCCCATCCTTTTCATCGGCGGGGTGGCTCATAACAAGGGGATTATCCGGGCATTCAAAGATGTCCTTGACCTTGGGGAGAATGATCTGATCATCCCGGAGAATTTCAGCACGGCAGCCGCCGCAGGTGCGGCCATGATGGCCCTGGAACAAGGTCTTGAAACCGGCTTGCTTACCCAAAAAGAACCTGTTTTTCAGGACGCCTTTGTACCCGGTGCGGCCCTGGATAAGGAGACGGACGCCAAAAGGCCCAGGCTCCCCCCGCTGGCTTCATTCGGCACGGACGACAGCCTGGGCAAACATGATATCCGGCGTAAATCCGCCGACCCCGGCACAGGCGTTTACCTTGGCATTGATGTGGGGTCCACCAGCACCAACCTTGTGCTCATTGATGAAACAGGGCAGGTGGCGGATTTCAGATACCTGAGAACCCGGGGAAAACCGGCTGCGGTTGTCCGCAAGGGGCTGGAAGAACTGAAGTCGTCCCATGGAAAGGCCATGAAACTCCTTGGCACCGGGGTGACGGGATCAGGGCGTTATCTGATCGGTAAAATGGTTGATGCCTGCACCATCAACGATGAAATTACAGCCCAGGCAAAGGCGGCTGTCACCCTATACCCGGATGTGGACACCGTATTTGAAATCGGGGGGCAGGATTCCAAATTCATCCGGATCAAAAACGGCCAGGTGGTTGATTTTCAAATGAACAAGGTATGTGCTGCCGGAACAGGGTCGTTTATTGAGGAACAATCCTTAAAATTCGGTATCCCCATTGACTCTTTCGGGACCACGGCGCTGACCGGCAAGGCCCCCATCGACCTTGGCGAGCGGTGCGCCGTGTTTATGGAAACCACCATGGCCGGCCACCTTGCCCGGGGCGCGGACAAAAAGGAGCTTGCCGCCGGGTTGTGTTATTCCATTGTCAAAAACTACCTGAACCGGGTGGTGGGGTCCAAGGAGACCGGCAGCCACATCCTGTTCCAGGGGGGGCTGGGCCATAACCAGGGCGTGGTCAATGCATTCCGGGCGGTCTTAAACAAAACCATTGAGGTGCCTGCCTATTTCAGTGTCACCGGTGCCTTGGGCGCGGCCCTGCTTGCCAAAGAAGCGGCAACGGGCGGTAAAGCGGACATAAGGGGCCGGGCCGGGAAATGTCCGTCCGGCAATCCCCCTGACGCAACTGATGAAAACCGGTTCTCAGACCATGTCCAGGAGCTTGTTTTTGACGGATATACCGGGATGCTTGATCCGGACAAAAAGACCGTGGGCCTTCCCCGGGCCTTATTCACCTTTGGTATGTTTTCCATGTTTCACACCTTTTTTAAAACACTTGGGTTTAATGTGCTCATGTCACCGCCCTCCAGTGAGCAGACCATTGCATTATCCCAGGAAAACTCCCTGGATGAGACCTGCTTTCCGGTGAAACTTATCAACGGCCATATTGCGTGGCTCATTTCCCAGAAGGTGGATTATATCTTTTTCCCGGACCTTTATACGGTAAATCATCCGGGTTCCGAATCCCGCCAGCAATTCGGGTGCGCCTATATGCAGCTTGCCTTTAAGCTGATGGCCCGGGCAATGGATCTTGAAAAAACCGGTATCACACTTTTATCCCCCACCATTGCCTTTAGCCTGGGGCCCAAATTCATGACCCAGAGTTTCGCAGCCATGGGTACAAAGCTTGGCCGCACAAAAGATGAGGTCATGGCCGCCCTCGGGGCATCCATGAAGGCATTCCAGGCCTTTGAAAAAAGATTGGAAGCCCATGGAAAAAAAGTGTTGAAAACCATTGAACCCGATGAAAAGGCCTTTGTACTGATTTCCAAAATATACGGGGTGGCAGACCCGGTTTTAAACCTGGGTATCCCGGACCGGCTGGCCCGGATGGGGTATAAAACCATTAGTTTTTTTGATCTGCCCGAAGGCAATATTTTCCAGGAACATCCCAACATGTTCTGGCCATTTTACGAACACATCCTGGAGCCGGCATACCTGATCAAAGAACATCCTAATCTTTTTGCCATCCTTTTGACCCACCACGGATGCGGGCCCGATTCCGTGGGATCCCATTTTTTTGCCGAAATCATGGGGGATAAACCGTTTTTAACCATTGAGGTGGACGAGCACGCCTCCACCGTGGGGGTTATGACCCGGCTGGAAGCTTTTGTGGACCGTATTTCCCACATACCTGCCACAACAGCCCCCCCCATTGCCGCCTGTGAAAAAAAGATCACCCACACGCCTGTGCATATTACCCGGGGAATTTTTTCCCTGCCCGCCGGCACCCGGCTTTTCCTTCCCAATTTGCCCTTCTACTCAGCCCTTCTCCAGGGGGTTATGGCCCGGCATAATATTTCAGCCGGGCTGCTCCCCATCACAGATCAAAGTGCGTTGAACAGGGGACGGCAGCACAGCACGGCCAATGAATATTTCTCTTTGACCGCACTTTTAGGGGATATCCTTGAACACCTTGACGGGGAGCTTACCCCTGACACTTGTGCATTTCTTGTGCCCCAGACCGAAGGCGCCGAGGTGGACGGGCAGTACAGCCGGTTTATCCGCACCAAACTGGATTTGGAAGGATTTAAAACCACCCACATTGTCTCCCCGTTCCTGGAAGACTGCATTGCCGGGGACCCGGATATGCTCAATGAGATGTTCCTGGCCATTTTGGCCGCCGACCTGATCTGGCTGGCCCCCGAAAAAAACCGCCAGGCCCATTTACGCTTTGTGGACGGCCTGATTCAAAAAAACGAACTGACCCTGGACAACCTTGTCATACTTGCCGGGATCATCAGGAAGAACCACCAGGCCCGGCAGTTTAAATCCCAGATTTTTGTTACGGGTGATCCTTTGGTGCTGTTCAACGACTTTTTAACGGACAGCCATTTTTCCCGCCTGGAATCCCGCGGGCACCGGGTGGTGTATGCCCCAATGAGCGAATACCTGATTTTACTGTGGATGGATTGGGCTGAACAAAACGGCAAAGAAAACACCCCCATGCTCCTGGAACGGATCCACACCCTGTGGAGCATGATCCAGCAGATCGCCCGTATCCTTGGCAATGCGGGCGTTTTTTCAAAGGACCCGGGCCGCCTGGCAAAGCATGCCCAAGACACCCTGGGATATTATGCCGGGGCCAATGGCCGGTACAGGATGGGCAAATGCCTGGATGTCTGCGATCAGGTCAACGGTGTTGTCACAGTGTCGCCCATGTACGAAAATACAGGTATCTGCCTGAATGCCCTGGGGCAGAATTTTGATTTTCCCGTGCTGAACCTCACCCTTGACGGGAACCCGAACCAGGGGGACACCACCCGGCTGGACGCATTTGTGTACTACCTTTAAACTATTTTTACCTGGAAGGCCGAATCCACCATGAATGATGAAGCGGACATGAAATCCGGGACAAGGCGTTTGTATCCGCTCATGGTTCATCCTGCAGCTTGATTCCCAGGCTTTGGGATCGCCTCAGGGGGCTTCAATAACTGACACGGAAAAAATAAAAAAAGGCAACAACTGCTGCTGCCCTTTACCGGCTGTGGATTTTCGCCGGTGCCGGTTTTCTGGTGGGTCAAAAGATGTATGCGCCAATCAGGAAATCGGCTACAATAAAGTATTGCGTTCAGGGCCTGTTTTAAAATCAATGGCTTCAAGTGAAATCATCATATGATTTCAGCCGGTTCATCCGTTTTCAAACAGGTCTTCAACCCTTTGAGGCAGGAGGATAAAATGGCATATATTATGGTGATTGCCACATGCAGCAGTCAGGAAGAGGCACAGTCCGTCGCATCAGGCGTTGTTGAACGAAAACTTGCGGCCTGTGTGCAACTCAGTTCCATCACAAGTTACTATACCTGGCAGGGCAAGGTCTGCCGCGAACCTGAGATCCGGCTGACCATGAAAACCCGGGCCGGCCTGTACAGCGCCCTTGAATCTTTTATCCTGGATCTCCACACCTATGACGTTCCCCAGATTGTAAAAATTCCCATTACAGGGGGATTCCAGCCTTATCTGGACTGGCTTGACGACACAACCCGTCCGGATATTTGTCCTTGACAAATAACATTTTTCCATTCTAATTAATATAAACAGCATTGAATATTTATATTCAATGCTGTTTATATTTGTATTAATTCAAATTAGTTAAGGAGGAATGGGTTATGGAGGATGATCGAAACGGCAATGACGGTTACGGCCTTGTTTTTTTCAAGCCGGGAACCTCTCCGGGTGAAAAGAGCAAAGGGCTGTTTTTTTTTACTGTGCTCACCTTTATTATTCTAGGCCAGGCCTGTTACTGGATTTTTGCCAACAGTGTGGAGCCGATTATTTTAGGCATGCCGTTCGGCATGTTTACTGTGGTCATGTTCATTGTGCTGGAATTCATTGCCCTTGTGGTGATGTATGCACTGGAATCTGAAACCCGAACCGGCAAGGGGGAAGATCAATGAACTGGCTGATTACCATGTTTGTCATCACGGCTTATCTGATGGTTGTTTTTTTTATCGGCTCTTTTGCCGGCCGGGGCCGGGAAAGTTCGGTTAAAGAGTATATCGCAGCCGATTCCAGCCTGGGGTTTGTGGTCCTTTATTTTCTCATGGGCGGGGCGATATTTTCTGCATTTGCCTACCTTGGCGGGCCGGGATGGGCGTATTCCAAAGGTGCGGCATCCTTTTTCATCATGGGATACTGTGCCCTTGGCCTGGTACCCTGGTGGATCTGGGGCCCTCGTGCGGCCCGGGCCGGGAAAAGATTCAACTACGTCACCCAGGCCCAGCTTTTTGCCGGCAGATTCCAGTCCAAGGCCCTGTCCGTCGTTGTTGCTGTTGTTTCCATTCTGGCGTTTATCCAGTACATTACCCTTCAGATGAAGGGCAGTGCCTATGTATTTGAAATTGCATCCGGCGGCAGGATTCCCTTCTGGGCCGGGGCTGCCATTGCCTATATTGTTGTCGTGGCCTATGTCTTTTTCGGGGGGGTCCGGGCCGTTGCCTGGACCAATGTTTTCCAGGGGGTTTTCATGGTGGTCACCGCCTGGGTTCTGGGTCTCTATTTTACCTTTTCCCTTTACGGCGGCCCGGCCGACATGTTCACCCAGATCGCAGAGAAGATGCCCACCCATCTCCTTGTGGGGCCGGGCACCAAGATGGGGTATATGGAATATGCCACCGCTGTTATCGTTTCCGTCCTGGGGTTTTCCATGTGGCCCCATCTTTTTATGAAGGCCTATACGGCGGAAAGTGAACGGACCCTGAAACGGACCATTGTCTGGTACCCGACTTTTGCCGTTTTCCTGGTGCCGGTTCTCTACATCGGATTTGCAGGAATTATGCAGGTGGAACCGGATGTACTGGGCGCCCCGGACCGGATTCTGCCCTGGATGTTTGCCAATATGAAGTTCGGCCCCGTGGCCATCGGCATGGTTTTGGCCGCTGCCTTGGCCGCTGCCATGTCCACCCAGGACACCATCACCCATGCTGCCGGTTCCATTTTTGCCCAGGACCTGGTCCAGGCGTTGAAAAAAGAGCCCCAGAGCGAGGCGTCGGCCACCCTCTGGATCAGGGCATCGGTTCTGGGCTTCGGACTCATCTCCTACCTGGTGGCGGTATTTGGCGGGCAAACCCTGGTCTCCCTTCTGCTTGGGTCCTACGGCTCCATTGTCCAGCTTCTGCCCCTGACCGCCGCCACCTTCTTCTGGCCCAGGGCCACCAGGGCCGGGGCCATCTGCGGGGTGCTTACCGGGGTTGTTTTCAACTACCTGATCGTTTTAAAGCTGATTCCTAAATTTGCAGGTATCCATGCCGGTCTCCAGGGACTGCTGCTCAATATTTTCGTGCTGGTGGTGGTGTCGCTTCTGACTAAACCCATGGACAAAACCCATGTCCGGCAGTACGTGGAATTATAAATGATTTGGTAAATGGAAAACCAGGAAATGACTGAACTTAATTGTATTGTCAAAAAATACGCATCAACGATTTTCGATTACCGCCATGCCCTGCATCGGATTCCTGAAACCGCGTTTAAAGAGGAGAAAACATCTGCTTTTGTGGAGAGCCGGCTGAGGGAACTTGGGCTTGACGTTAAAACCAATATTGCCCAATACGGCATCACCGGCCTGATGACCGGTGCGGGCCCTGAGTCGGACACGGGAAAGACCCTGATGATCAGGGCGGATATGGACGGGCTTCCCATACAGGAAGAGACGGGCCTGCCCTATGCCTCCACCCATGACGGTGTCATGCACGCCTGCGGCCATGACGGCCATATGGCCATGGTTCTGGGGGCAGCCCTGGTGCTTGATTCCATGCGGGACAAACTCAACGGACGGATCAAATTCCTTTTCCAGCCGGCCGAAGAGGGACCGGGCGGTGCAAAACCCATGGTTGAGGCCGGGGTCATGGAAGATCCCCATGTCGATTATGCCCTTGGGGCACATCTGTGGCCTGCCCTGGACCAGGGTAAAGTCGGCGTCAAGCAAGGTCCTCTTATGGCAGCCATGGATTTTTTCGACCTGACCATTACCGGGAAAGGGGGCCATGGTGCCATGCCGCATCTATGCATTGATCCGGTGGATACGGCTGCCCAGGTTATCAATGCCCTCCAGCGCATCGTCAGCAGGCAGATGAGCCCCATAAGCCCTGCTGTGGTCTCCGTTGGCTGCATCCAGGGCGGGGCAAGCCACAATATCATCCCCGATTGTGTGACGCTCAAGGGAACCACCCGCACCTTTGACCGGGATGTCTGGGTGTCATTTCAGGAGCGGATGGATAAAATTATCAGCGGTATATGTAAATCCATGGGTGCTGAATATACCCTTGATTACCAGCCCAGATATCCGCCCACGATAAATGACAAGGATATGGCCGATTTGGTGGAAACGTGTGCGGTCAGGACCGTGGGCCGGGAGAATGTGGTGGCACCGGAATCCACCATGGGCAGCGAAGACATGGCCTTTTTTCTGGAAAAAGCCAAAGGGTGCTATATTTTTCTGGGCACCGGCCGTCCCGGCTGCCGGCCTCTGCATAATGCCGGATTTGATTTTGACGAACAGGTCCTGCTCACCGGGGTGGCGCTTTTCTGTGAGGCGGCACTGACGCTTTTAAAATAGGGCGTAGACAAACAGATGCAAATCGTAACGGCACCGCCCCGGAAGCGTAAATTCCGGGGCGGTGCTGCCACGGCGCACAGGTCAAATATAGTGGGAGAAATTGCCCTCCTAAGCGTTTTCAACTAATTTCGTCAGAAATCCGGCAAGATTGGCCGGGTCCCGGAACTCTTCTATCGCTTTGCTTTCAGCAATGGCCACATCTTTTTTAAACTGTTCAATGATGACCTTGTTCCCGGTATAGAATCCGGTGATCTGCCCGGTAAATTCTCCCTGGAGAAGTGAAATGTCATGGGTATAAAAAAGGACCCGTTCTGCGCCCAGCTTATTTTTTGAATACTTAATCAGGAAATTAAATCCGATCTCCATGTCGGTGAGATAGTATTTAAACCTGGGATAGGTCTGGACAAAGCGCTTTATATTCATAAGATGCTCTGCCTTGAGACGCCGTTCCCGGGGAGTGCCGGAAGCGGCGATATAGTTTTCAAGCGCCTGTCTGCTGATATAGTGGTGCATGTCATGTTTTGCCAATTGCCGGATGAGGTTTGCCTTCCTTTCCCGGCCAATGGCCCGCCTCAATTCATTGTGAATAGGATGATGCCCGGGGGCTTTTTCACGAAACGCAATCCTGAGTTCCTCGGGCTGGAGGACCACCGTGGGGTGGTTGGTATGGACGGTTTTCGGCCCTGAAAGACTCTCTGTTGCCAGTAAAAGCAGTTCATATCCGAAAAAATCCCGGGCCGTGTGCACGCTGTTTGACGGTTTCTGTTTTTTGGCATTTTCAATAAAAAGCGGAATGTCATCGGCTTTGAGTTTGGCACGGTCAAATACCGTGAGCAGATCATCAATGGATTCAAGGTCCAGTCCCACTGCCGTAGAAAACTTGAGCAGTTTATCCCTGCTCACATTGGCAATGTTTCCCTGTTCAAGGTCCTTTATATATGTGTTGGTCAATCCTGAGATGTTGGCAATTTGATTCCGGGGAATCATGCTTTCGGCAACAGCTTTCCGGATAAATTGTGCGCTTCTTTCCCGTCTTGTGGCCATAGGTGTTATTTCTAAATTTTTATTTATCAGGTTGGCAAAAATAACAACTAATAGATCACAAATCCATCCTAAATTCAAATAAACGGCCATGGGCCGGCCCGCAACAAAATATGAAAGGAACTCAGCCGGGCAAGGATGGCCGACGTTCCGCCTCGATCCGCCCGGACCAACAACAGTTTCATATCAGCGGCCCGGGGACGTTTATAAGAAAGTCTGTGTAAGCTACTCAGATCTTTCAAACTTTGTTGTGGGCTGAGCCTGGGTGCTGATAGACCAGGTCGGCCCATGGCCGTTATAAAAAAACCTTCACCGAATTTTAAATTATGACACAAACCTCAACCTTTAAAAAAATCGGATTTGCTTCGTTTATCATGATGGTATCGGTGTTTGCCAGCAGGATCATCGGTCTTGTACGGGAAACCGCCATTGCCTGGATGGGCGGTGCAAGTGCAGGCGTTGACGCATACCAGGTGGCGTTTGTCATCCCTGAAATTTTAAACCATGTGGTGGCGTCCGGTTTTTTATCCATTACGTTTATCCCCATCTTTACCCGCTACCTTGCTGAAAACAAGGAGCTGGAAGGCTACCGGATTTTTTCCGTTATCCTGAACTGCTTTGGTGCAGGTCTTCTTATTTTTATCTGCCTTTCCATGGTGTTTGCCCCGGAACTGATCTGTATCCTAGCCCCCGGGCTTAAAAACGGCCCGGCCTTTGACCTTGCCGTGCGCATGACCCGGATTATTATTCCGGCCCAGTTTTTCTTTTTTGCAGGCGGTCTGTTCAATGCCGTACAATACTCAAAGGAGCGCTTTTTTTTCCCGGCCCTTGCACCACTGATTTATAATACCGGCATTATAGCGGGCGGGATACTTCTATACCCGGTTCTAGGCATGGAAGGATTTGCCTGGGGGGTGCTGGCCGGCGCTTTTTGCGGCAGTTTCCTGCTTCAACTGTTCGGGGCCAAAAGGGTCGGCCTGATCTATATGCCGAATTTTAATTTCAGGCATCCTGACATGATCAAGTACGTGTTGTTGACCTTACCTTTGATGCTTGGACTGACCATGACCTTTTCCACGGAAATATTGATGAAATTCTTTGGCTCGTTTTTGAACGAGGGGAGTATTTCAGCCATGAATTACGCCCTTCGCATCATGTTTCTGCTAGTTGGCTTTTTCGGCAATGCAGTGGGTGTGGCCGCCTATCCGTTCATGGCAAAAATTGCCGCAAAAAAAGATTTCCCCACATTAAACGGCATCATCAACCGGACATTAAAATATATCTTCATTGTGATGCCCTTTTCAGTTGTGTTTATGATTTTGAATAAAGAGGTTGTGGCCATTTTATTCCAGCGCGGGGCATTTG
Source organism: Desulfobacterales bacterium (assembly GCA_022361095.1). Classification (GTDB taxonomy): domain Bacteria; phylum Desulfobacterota; class Desulfobacteria; order Desulfobacterales; family Desulfobacteraceae; genus Desulfobacter. The sequence goes on from JAKSBO010000053.1 coordinate 16,004, forward strand.
ACGCCCATGATGCCGCCCTGACATCAGGGGTACTGCCGTATTTCATGGCAGGGGCATTTGCATTTTCAGCCCAGACCATTGTTTCCCGGGGTTTTTTTGCCGTTCAAAACACATTATTTCCCGCCATTTTTTCCACGGTGTGCGTGGTGTTAAGCCTGCCGCTGCTCTATTGGGCCATGGCCGCCATGGGGATCAAAGGCGTGGCCCTGGGCCTGTCTTTATCCGTGATCATTACCACAGGCGCTCTATTTGAAGTGTGGGGCAGGAAAACAAAAAACAGCGGACGATCAGAGGTATACACCTTTTTTGGCGTAATGCTAACGGTCAGTATCGCGGTATGGCTGATTCTAAAAGCCGCATATGCCGGAATTGTTCATCTGATACCGATCTCCGGTTTTTTCGCACATATACTTATCTGTATTATTGTCGGCACATTATTTCTGTTCATCCTGGCAAGCATTGGAAAAGTCTTTAAAATCCAAGAGATCAGCACGCTCTATGCCAAGGTACTGACAAAAAACAGGCTTTCTTAAAAAAGGCTTATCGGAATAGAAGAGGCGGCCCAATCCATTCTGACATATCAGCAGCCAGACTCAGCCCACAACAAACCATGAAAGCAATTCAACTCTAATTTGTTTTTACCGGTTTGAAAATTTTGCCGGGAAATAGGCAGATCGGACATTGATCCGGTAATTTGCCTTTGCAATGAACATGGCCGCACATGCTGCACCGCCATACGGTTTCCCCATTTTCCATACCGGACAGATCACGTGTAACAGGCAGTTCATCCAGTGGCGGCATTACCGGGGTATAATTTGCAAGTACATGACCGGCAAGAATCATCCTCTGCACTTCACTGGTGCCCTCATATATTCGATAAAGCCGGATATCCCGAAGCAGCTTTTCAATGGGAAACATCCGGGTATACCCATACCCGCCGAAAATCTGCAATGCCTCGTCTGCCACCTGCCATGCTGACTCAGTAGCATATACTTTGGCAATGGAGGCGGATATGGTGGGGTCTTTTTGTTGATCAGCCTCCCAGGCCGCTTTCAGAACAAGCAAACGCGAGATTTCAACCTTTTGAAACATCTCGGCAATCTTAAACTGCA
>JAKSBO010001004.1 GCA_022361095.1 Desulfobacterales bacterium
ATGACTACAGAAAATTCAGCCCCGGTAAGTGGAAGCATTATGGTGGTTGGTGGTGGAATCAGCGGTCTGACAACCGCTTTGGAAGCTGCCGAAGTGGGCTATGAAGTCTTCCTGATTGAAAAGGAAGCATCCCTTGGCGGAAGAGTTACACAGCTCAAGCACTACTTCCCCAAACTCTGCCCGCCTACCTGCGGTCTTGAAATCAATTACAGACGCCTTAAAGATAACAAGAACATCAAGGTGTACACGCTTTCCGAGGTACAGAGCGTTGATGGTACACCAGGTGATTACACCGTTACCGTGAAAACCGCACCCCGGTATGTCAACAGCAACTGCACCTGCTGCGGTGAATGTGAAAAAGTATGCGAAACTGAAATCAGCAATGAATTCAACTTTGGCATGGACCGGTGTAAGGCTGCTTACCTGCCCCATAACATGGCCTTTCCCCAAAGATATGTCATGGATTCAGCCATGGGCAAGGAAGACCGTGACAGAGTCAAAGAAGCCTGCAAATATGACGCCATTGACTTTACCATGGAAGAGAGCACATTTGACCTGAAAGTCGGTGCTGTCGTATTCAATACCGGATGGCAGCCCTATGATGCCACCCGTATAGACAACCTTGGATTTGGCCGTTACCAGAATATCGTTACCAACATGATGCTGGAACGGCTGGCCTCTTCCAACGGCCCCACCGAAGGCAAAATCATCCGTCCGTCCGATGACAAGGCACCGGAGACCATCGCTTTTGCCCAGTGCGCAGGTTCCAGAGATGAAAACCACCTGCCCTACTGCTCATATATCTGCTGCCTGGCGTCTTTAAAACATGCCACATACATCAGGGCCCAGTATCCTGATGCGAAAATTTACATATACTACATTGATCTGCGGACCCCGGGCAGAAAATACGAAAGCTTCTATGCCAAACTCAAAGAAGACGAAAACGTATTCTTTGTAAAAGGCAAAGTCGCTGAAGTCAGCGAAGAGAGCGGCACCGGAAACATCAATCTCGTGGCCGAAGATACCATCTCCGGGGAAAAAATCAGACAGACCGTTGATATGCTCGTATTGGCCACGGGAATGCAGCCCAGCTGTGCCATTGATAAGCCCGCAGCAGACCTGACCTTTGATGACGATGGCTTCATTATCAATGACTTTTCCAAAGGCGGCCTGTTTGCAGCAGGATGTGCCAATAAACCGGCCGATGTTGTGACATCCAACCAGAATGCAACCGGCATGGCCCTTAAAGCCATTCAGACTCTGAGGAGGTAACGAACCATGGATAAAAAATACGGCGTATATATCTGCACAGGCTGTGGTATTGGTGATACACTTGACATGGATGCGTTAACAGGTGTCCCCGGCGAAGAGGGCGTCAGCTGCACCACCCATCCTTTCCTGTGCTCCAAAGCAGGTGTTGAGCTTATTCAAAAGGATATTGACGAGGGCAAGGTAAACGCCATGGTTATCGGGGCTTGCTCCCGCCGGGTGAACTTTGATGTATTCAACTTCCCCGGATGCATCATTGAACGGGCCAACCTGAGAGAAGGTGTTGTATGGCCCCATTCCCGGGAAACCTATCCTGCCCTGACAGAAGAGCAGAAGGATGACGGAGAAAGCTTTGACCAGGTCCAGATGAAGGCCGAAGATTATATCAAAATGGGTATGGTCCGGTTGGAAAAGGTTGGCCTTCCCGAACCTTACCAGACACAATCCTTTTCCAAAAAGGTACTTGTTCTTGGTGGCGGTGTAACCGGTATGTCTGCAGCCCTTGATGCTGCCAAAGCCGGTTATGAGGTAACCATCGTGGAAAAAGAGGCAGCCCTCGGCGGTTATGCAGCCAAGCTGCGCGGCCAGATGCCTGTCCAGATGCCCTTTGAAACCCTTCAGGCGCCTGTGGTTGACGCACTTATCCAGGAAGTTGAAGGCAACACCAACATAGACGTACGGACCAACTGTATTGTGGCACGTATTGCGGGCCAGCCCGGTGAATTCACCGTAACCATGAAAACCCCCGGTGAAAAAATCCCCTTTGACGTACCCTTTCCATTGCCTCCCGAAGAGTTGCTGGATGAAAACGGCAAAGAGCTGGATGCGGACGCAGCCCATGAAAAATACCTGAAATTCAACGAAGGCAGAGAAGATATCCTTTCTCTTGACCCGGACGGAGAGCTTTACGGCGCTGTTGTTCTGGCAGCCGGATGGCGGCCTGATGTCCTTGAAGGCGAAGCCTACGCTCACCTTTCTGTGGATAATCCCGATGTGGTCACCAATGATGAATTTGAAATGATTGCAGCCAAGGGGAAAATCCTGCGTCCTTCCAACGGCAAAGAAGCCAAAAACGTTGTATTTATCCAGTCTGCAGGCAAAGAAGAAGACGACAGCGATTTTGAATACACCGGTGCCGTTACTTCCATGGTTGCTTTGAAACAGGCCCGTTACGTCAGAGAAGACTATGCCGACGGTAAAGCCTATGTGATTTATCAGCACATGAGAACCCCCGGCCTGCAGGAATATTTCTACAAAGCCATGCAGCAGGATGACGGCATTTTCCTGACTAAAGGTGCGGTGACCGACGTTACAGCCACCAGTTCAGAGCTTATGGTAACAGCCCAAAACACGCTGCTTGGTGAAAACCTCGTGCTCAAGGCAGACATGGTTGTTGTGGCAAGCGGCATGGTTCCGGCCACCAAAGACGACCCCATCATCAATCTTGCCTACCGCCAGGGTCCTGGTTTCAGGGATAATGATATTTTCGGTCAGTATGCAGATTCCAACTATATCTGCTTCCCCTATGAGACCCAGAGAACCGGTATTTACGCGGCAGGTACGGTCCGCCGGGCAATGACCATTGAAGAGTCCGTGGAAGATGCGACCGGTGCAGCCCTGAAAGCCATTCAGTGTATTGAAAGCGCCAACCGCGGTATGGCCGTACATCCCCGTTCCGGTGACATGACTTACCCGGACTTCTTCTTCCAGAGATGCACCCAGTGCAAGCGCTGCACGGTTGAGTGCCCCTTCGGTGCCCTGGATGATGATGCCAGAGGAACCCCAAAAGCCAATCCCACACGTTGCCGCCGCTGCGGTACCTGCATGGGTGCCTGCCCGGAACGTATTATTTCCTTTGCCGATTATACCATTGACAGTATCGGTTCCCAGGTTAAGGCCATCAGCGTTCCCTCCGAGGACGACTATGATGAACCGCCACTGCGCTTCCTGGCCCTTGTATGTGAAAACGATGCATTGCCTGCATTTGATATGGTTGGCATGAACCGCGTTGATTACTCACCGGACGTCCGCGTGATTCCGGTCCGCTGCCTGGGTTCCGTAAATACCATCTGGATCAAGGACGCCCTGGCCCAGGGTATGGACGGTGTTATCCTCATCGGTTGCAAACATGGCGATGATTACCAGTGCCATTTTGTTAAAGGTTCTGAACTTGCAGAGATCCGTGTTAAAAAGATCGGTGATGCACTTGCCTCTCTGGCCCTTGAAAATGAGCGTGTAGCGTTTGAGGAAGTTGCCATTGATGAATATGACAAACTGCCCAAGATCATCAATGACTTTGTTGAAGAAGTGGACGCACTTGGTCCCAACCCGTTCAAAGGATTCTAATAACGGCATACAAACTTAATGGAGGTATCTACTACTATGAGTGCCAATTATATTGCCCAACCAGATCTGGGATTTATTGCCGAGATTAGAGGTCTTGGCGGAGAAACCCTGAAAAAATGTTACCAATGCGCTACTTGTTCCGTGGCCTGCCCCATTGCACCTGAAGACAGCCCTTTTCCCAGAAAGGAGATGATCGCTGCCTCATGGGGTCTTAAAGATAAATTGATCAGCAACGGCGACATCTGGCTGTGCCACCAGTGCGGTGACTGCACGGATATGTGTCCCCGCGGCGCGGCCCCTGGTGATGTTCTGGCTGCTGTCCGCTCTGCCGCCATCACTGAATACGCAACGCCTAAAGCCCTTGCAAAAGCAGTAAATGATCCGTCCAAGCTGAAGCTTCTCCTTGGTATCCCGGCAGCCTGGTTTGCCCTGCTTGCCATTATCACCATGGGATTTGGCGGTATCATGGAAAAAATTTTCCATTTCCTGTTCGGGGATGCCCTTGGCGGACGTCTTCACTGGTCCCATGCCCATGAAGGTGCGGAACACGTTATTGCCCACTCCAACTTTGTATCCACCTGGTTTGTGGACATGACCTTTGTTCCCACGGCTATTTTTGCCACCGCTGTTTTCTTTCTTGCATTGAAACGCTTTATTGTCGACATTCATGAAAATGCGGTTCTTGAAGGAAAAACCGACAAAACCAGCCTTGATTACAAAGCCCTTCTAATGTCTATTAAAAACGTCATCCCCATGGTGTTGAAACATGATAAGTTCAACCAGTGCGGCTCCAATAAAGATCGTGCCACCCCGCATATGATGGTGCTTTTTGCCTTTATCGG
>JAKSBO010000202.1 GCA_022361095.1 Desulfobacterales bacterium
ATATATTGTATATTCCTCCGGTTAAAAATTGTTTCCGCCTTGAATTTGAACAAATTCCCTAAAAACTGGATTATCGAGATCTACACAAACCTTTTTTCTGTTGTTGTGGGTTGAACTTCGGTATTGCCAGACCCCGTCTGTCCATGGCTGTTAAACCCATGGCTGTTAAATTGGATCTGTCGTTTCGTGACATAGGTGTTGCTAAAATCAAAGGGGCGGACAGTGATGCTGCCCATGCGCAAACGGCCCGATTCAAGGACCATTGTTAACCCGGGCGATGCACCCGGGTCAATATGAATACGTTGTGTCCGGGGCCCAAGCCCCATGATCTCAATGTCCAGGGTGGGGATAATAGCCTGCCCGGCATCTGTCTTGCTTTGTATGCAGGCCGTAAAGTCCACCACCCCCGGCAGGGAAAAGAGCAGATCATCCAGGTCGGCCATGGTCAGCCCATGGCGGCCCGGGGTATGGGCGGTTGCCCCCTGGCGGTTCCTGACCCGGTCCAGCCGGGGAAAGGGGCTGCCGCAGGCACAGGGCGCATCTATCATCCGGGAGAGATCCCCGGTCCGGTACCGGATCAGGGGCATTCCCCTGCGGTTCAGGGTGGTGATGACCACTTCGCCCCATTGCCCCGCCGGCAGGGGATGGCCGGCCGGGTCAACGATTTCAAAAAACAGGTCGGGGTGCCTGGGGTGCATATGCCCCCGTGCCGGACACTGGATGGCCCCGCCAAAGCCGATTTCCGTCATCCCGTAATGGTTCAGCACCCTTGCGCCTAAAAGATCTTCCACCCTGTCCACCAGGGGCGCGGGCACATGATCGGCCGTGAGAATTACATGGGCGATGCGGGGCAGGGTTCCCTTGGATTTCATATATTCGCCCAGGGCCAGGATCTGGACAGGCATGCCGATGAGAAGGCTTGGGCGGGTTGACCAGACCAGGTCGGCTGCCGGGCGGAAATCCCGGATAATGCCGGAAACCACAGGAGAAGCCTGGGCCGCTTCCATGGCGGTTCGAATCAGGTCTCCGGCGCCGGTCCGGGTGTCGCCCGGCAGAAAGATCAGCCCGGTTTCCCCGGGATTCATGATGGCCGTGAGTACGGCCGTGAAAAAATCCACGACACGGCCAAGATCCTCATCCGTAAAAAAAATCCGTTTGGGGTCGGAGGTGGTGCCGGAGGTATTCAGGGTAACGATGCGGGAGATCTCCCCCTGGGAAAGCGCCAGAAAGGCCTTGGGATTTTCCTGGATATCCGCGGGCCGGGTAAAGGGCAGGGCCGCCATATCTTTAAGATCCCCAAGAGGAATATCAGAAATGCCGGAAAGGGCTTTCCTGTAAAAACGGCTGTGGTTCCGGGCATGGATAATGATGTGATTCAAGGCGTCCAACTGCCGTCTTTCAAAGGCCTTAAGCCGGGCTGCCGGGGATGACGACGACAGCCCCATGACCCGGGTGATCCAGGTATCGAGAAACGGTTCGTTCATCACTTACGATACAATCCTTTGCCGTCGGCCCGGGTCAGGTTGTAGGCACAAAAGGGAATCAGGCGGCCGTCCGGGGCCACACTGTGGATACAGCAGCCTTTGAGCCGCTCAAGGTCCAGGTTCCAGGCGTCCTGAAAGGCCATACCCGAGACCGAGAACATCCGGGTCCGGGCCTGGCGGATGAATTTATCCAGACCGTCTTCCTTTGCGGGCGGCATTGCCTGGGCAATGGACGTCAGCGGGGCCTTCCAGTGCTTGGCCACCGAATCCCGGGCCTGCCTGGCGCCCTGCTCCGCCTGAACCGGTTTGCAGCAGCACGTGTCAAAGGCCGTCAAAGCCGAAGGGCGGCCATCATCCTGTATGATGAACTTGCCGTTGAACGAACACAGGGCATGTTCGCAGGACGAGGGCCTGAACGCCGTCTCCCTGAACCCTCCCTGGGTTTGTGCCTCGATCTCTTTGAGCACTTTGGGAATTGTGATCCTGCCGGCATCTTTTGGGGCCTCCCCATGGCGGCCGAAATAGGAGACCGGCTGGAAATGGACCCCCCGGATACCCGGGGCATGATCCAGACCGAATTGGAGAATAGATCCGATCTGGTCAATATTAACACCCGGTACCAGGGTGGGCACCAAAATAACGCCGATGCCGTTTTCGATGCAGGCGGCCACGGCCCGTTGCTTCTCTTCAATAAGAGGCCGGCCCCGCAACGCCTCATAAACGCTGTCCGTCACCCCGTCGAACTGAAGAAAAACAGAATCAAGGCCGGCCTCTTTCAACCGTGGGGCAAGGTCTGAGTTCCGGGCCAAAAGAAACCCATTGGTGTTCACCTGAACAAATCCGAAGCCCGTTTCCACGGCCCGGGAAACGATGAGGGGCAGATCCCCCCGGATGGTGGGTTCTCCCCCGGAGATCTGGAGATTGGCATCCGGGCTGACCTTATAAACCTTTGCCAGAAGGTCCGTAATTTCTTCAAGAGAGGGGTCTGCTGCATTTGTGGAACCAGCCCCGGCAAAGCAGAACCGGCAGGAAAAATTGCAGTTCTGGGTAACTTCAAGCACGGCAGTGCAGGTATGCTGTCTGTGTTCCGGGCAAAGGCCGCAGTCAAAGGGACATCCCTTATCCACCGGGGTCATGTTGAACCGCTGCTTTATTGGCAGCTTGGGCCGGATCCAGTTTTCATAATTCCGGCGGCCTTCCCAAAACCGGGTTTTGAACCCGCCATGGGCCTTGCAGGTTTTTTCAAAAAAAATCGAACCCTTTTCCACCACATACCAGGCCTCTACGGGTGTCAGGCATACCGGGCAAAGGCTCTGGGTTTGGTGCAGAATTTCACGGCCGTTATTCATCATCAAGGTCCGCCGGATCTATTTCATGTTCGGTAAGAATATTCATCAGTGCCTGGCAGGCCTGGGCCAGAAGGGCGGGGCAGGTTTCCGGGTTGAGGTTGGGATAATGGGCCCCGGCGATCTGCCGGCATTGAATTCCCGGGGACGCGGCTCCTGTGAAAAACAGCCTGAAACCATCCTGCATGGAGGCCCTTAGATCCGGATCTTGGGGGGCATACATGGCCAGGATACAGAGCCCGGCCGTGAGAATCCCACAGGTGCCTGTCTCAAGTTTTGACCCCATGCAAAGCCCCCGGGCAAAATTGACCAGTTGCCTGTTTTCCAGATCCGCCATGTCCAGAACCTGCTGAACCATGATCTGGCTGCAGCAATAGCCTTTGCTCTTTAACTTTAATATTTCGATATCATCCATTTTTTACGCTTTCATCTTGTCTGCAACGATCAGGCAATATCCGGGTTTAAGTGCTTTGGCCCGGCATTGGGATCCAAGGCCGGCATGGCAAACATCACCGGTCAGTGTTTTCCAGAAATTTTCCAGACTGCCGTGTTTAAATACCATCTCACAGGCCATTTGCTTTAGCAGCCGGGTGTGGTCTTCCCAGATTCGGATTTTAAATCCGGCCTGCTCAATAATCCGGATTAAATCGGTTTTATTCAGCGCCCCGTCCAGACAGGTCAGGGGCGGGTGCTGAAGACCCTCAGGAGCGGCGCCGGGAAGGTACAGGTCCGTGAGGACCAGATGGCCTTGGGGCTGGAGCAGCTCAAAAAAATGATCCAGACAGGCCGGCTTTTCCGGCACCAGGGAGAGGACGCATTCGCAGAAGATCCCTTTGAATACGGCGGGTGCAAAGGGCAGCCGGGGCAACCTTGCCCGTATGCCGTCCCACCCTTTTGACTTTGCACTTGCACGGCTGATCCGTTCCGCCGAGGCATCCATGCCAAAGACCTTGAAACCGCCCGCTTCACACAAAAAGGTGCAGGTGGCCCCGTATCCGCAGCCGGCGTCCAG
>JAKSBO010000727.1 GCA_022361095.1 Desulfobacterales bacterium
TCCTCAGGCAAAAAAAGAAAAATAAATCGAAAAAAATGGAGGCTCAGATCCACTGACAGAAATATAATGAGAATTTCGTTGATATTCTGCGACTTGCTTGAAAGCGGTCGCCCCCAACTCAAGCAGATCTCCTTGGGAAGACATTGCAACAATTCTATTCTCTTTTAATAACAGCGCATAATATTCAGCGCACGTTCCAGCCGTTGACAAAAAAACCGGATACACTCTTTCCGGAATGCCAGACCCTTAAAATATTCACTGCCGCCGATAGAGATTGTGGGGCAGTCCACGTCCATGCCCATACCTTCAAACATGCAGCGCCAGCTTTCTTCGGGGCCCATCAGGTCGTCTTCCACATGGATACCGGCAAGGAACATCATGGGAACCAGGCGGATGCGGGTGAAACCCTGTTGGGCGTGGACCTGACGGATTTTCCCGGCAACACTGTTGATATTGGGGATGCCTTCGACCGTAGCCGCATACACATTGTCATAAAGCCCGGACACAAGATGGTCGATGCCCATATAAACCATGTTCACCGGATCTGCCGCCAGGGGCGTACCGTGCAGGGCCAGCAGATTGATTTCCTTTTCCCCGGTCAAAAAATCCTTTGAAACCTCTTCAAGCACCTGCTCAACAAAATCCCATCGATGGCAGAGTGTTTCGCCCATGACCACCCGCAGCCCCGGATAATAGAGAGAAGATTCCCTGACCTGCTGATATTCCGTTCCCGGAAATACATGCAGCGGCTGAACAACCGCTTTTCGGTAGCCGTCGGCCTCCACCTTTCCCAATATTTCCAAAAGGCTCGGCAGCCCTTTTTTCCTGCGGATGATCTCCGAGGTATAGGCCCAGTAAATGCCGTAATCGGCAAATTGTTCGGCAATCTGAGTTTGGACCGCGTCCATGGCGTCCCGGCCCCGGGATGATGACCCGAACGCCGCAATGACAATTGCCGGTTGTTCTTTGAGCCTTGGCTGGCGCATTTTTCGACCAATGTAACCATGTTGATGCATAATTGATCACTCCTTTGTCTTTGTTCAGACACGATTTAAAAATGATAACTGAACCCGGCTTCGACATATACACCGTTTTGGACATAGTAGGCGTTTTTAAGTTCGCCATCGGAATCCAGCTTGCCGGATGAGTTGGATACATATTCAAGATCTTCATCAAAAATATTTTTACCCAGGACCCAGAACTTCCAATCGCTCCAGGTATAGGCCACCCGCAGGTCAAAGGTGGTTTTGTCCGGTAATGATGGAAAGGCTTGCAGGCGTGTCAACCGCCCTGGCCTTCCGGGTTGAGGTGACAACGATTTCGTCTAATTTATGAACAGCATCAACATCTTGTCCGGCCAACACCGCCACCGGAAAACTACACAGCATTACAGCAAGAACCACTAAACCGGATTTCATCTTCCCTCCTTCGCCGTGCTTTTGAATAAAATTGTGTGGAGATAGAAACGAATTTTACCCATTTTGCACCGCTACGGTTTTGGATCCGGAATCAGTAAAGATTTAATTTTATTTTAAATAACAAAATCCCAGACCCTTTAGTTAAAAGATTGATCTGGGATTCCCTGGTTTTTTCCGCAGTCATGGTATACCAGCCTTGTCCTCGGGCGATATAAAATACATTCCCAGGCAGATATTCTGACTTTCGGATCATTCTAATAACTGCGCCTTCCCAACAGTCAGTCAGTGGCTGAATTGCAGCGTTCGTCCCCGAATACAGCGGCGGGCCCGTCCCTGATTCCCACAGGGTTCCCTTTTAAGCCTTAGCGGCACCTGAAAACTGGCTGGACTATTCTCTATAAGATTGTAAATGTCAAGATTTTTTCAAAGGATTATGCGGGGCAATACGAATGAACGGCCAAACAGGGGACCAAGCCTTCTTTTTTAATCCAGAGAAACAATCCAATTTTCCGGAAACTGCCCTGGGGTTAAAGGTGCTGCCAGGACTTTATTAATATTGTCGAGTACAACACGGGACAGAGCATTTAAAAAATTCAATTGCCACTCAAAGCCTTCATCTGCATTCTGTTGTTCTGCGGCAATGAAGGCCGGGCCGGCCGTCATAAACGCCCAGACCGAATAATTAAAGTATTGCTTGGCTCCCAAGCGTTCGGAGATTTCCAAAGCGGTATTGTAAGCCTTGGTCAAGAAGGCGGAATAGTATTCAATAAGCTCTATGAGCTGTGGCAGCTTTTCAGGAACCTCAAAAGGATCTATTGTCAGTATTGTGGTGCGTACTTTATCAATATCAAATCTGTATTCCATAAATTCCCCAAACATCCAGGCTGTTGAATTTTCGTATAAAAGCACCAATAAGCAGCCAAACTGCTTTCATGTTTTGTCGAAGGCCGGGCCTGAGTGTTGACAGGCCAGGCAGGCCCATAGCCGTTATTGCCGGTCTTATATCACCAATATCAATATTTTTTTAAACGGTAAAGACGATTTCCAGGCGGCCCCGATCCATCACGGTTTATCAACAATAGGGAAAAATATTACAAATCTAATGTGTTGACTTTATGGTCCATGCCATTTAAAGGAAATATATATAATCAAACGCTCTTAAGCCAACGAACACAGGACAAAAAATGGAAATACCCAAGGCCCTTTTAGACCGGTTAAAAAGGAACGAAGAAATAGCTCGAAAATTCAACGAGATTGAAATCAGCATCCTCTCGATTCTTGATTTTCATAATTTCTTTGACAGGCTCCTCACTGAGATATCGGATAAATTCTCCATCCCGCACATCTGGGTGGCCATAATCTCAGAAGGACGCCTGGCCAGGCACCTGGAAGATAACCACGATTCCAGGGAACTTTCTGCGTCCATGGTCAATGTGACCCAGCAGATTTTTTCATCCATCGTGAGCACCCCAAAGCCCCTGCTGGCCAACACCGGCCTTTGGGACTATAAACAAATTATCCCACAAACCCTGGACCAGGATATCGGTTCCATTGCCATTGCCCCCATCTCTCTGGACGGAGAAATTGTGGGCAGCATCAACCAGGCAGATCCGAATCCCAAGCGCTTTAAACCCGGTATCGACACCTCACTTTTGGAACAGCTCGCGCTTAAGGTATCTCTGTGTCTGTCCAATGTCACCGCCCATGAGCAACTCAAATTTTTAGCCTTTCACGATCCTTTAACCGGTTTGCTGAACCGGGGCGTGATGAAACGGGTTCTGGAACGGGAATTTTCAAGGGCAAAGCGCTACGAAACAGATCTATCCCTCATCTTTCTGGATCTGGACGACTTTAAAACCATCAACGACACCGCAGGCCACGACATCGGCGACCAGGTCCTGTGCCTGGTGGCCCGGGCACTGACCGCCCAGAAAAGGCAGTCCGATATCGTGGCACGCTTCGCCGGAGATGAGTTCATCGTCATCCTGCCGTCAAGCAATACCTCCCATGCAGAGAACTACATCCACCGGGTTCAGCATTACCTGGAAAAGACCCCGCTGAATGATGGGGAAAAAGATCATTTCATCCGGCTCAGCCATGGTATCTCCAATATCCTGGATGCCGATATCAAAGAGGCCTCCGACATGGTTAAAATCGCAGACAACCGCATGTATCAGATTAAATCAATAAAAAAACGGCCTGGCTTAGCTCACGGCAAAGATTAAACACTAATATTGCAGACCTAAGGAAAAAGCCTTAAAGCGCAGCGGGTCCTTTAAGAATAAGGCTGGTATTTATACCGCCAAAGGCAAAACTCTGGACAGCGGCGCACCGAATCGTTGTCTCCATCAGTTCCGGCGTATGCCGGATCATGGCGCATCGGTCATCCACCTGATCCAGGTTGAGCGTGGGGACAATAAATCCCTTTTCCATCATATGTAGGGTGAGGATGGCTTCAATGACACCGCAGGCGGCAATGGTGTGTCCCATGTAGCTTTTCAGAGCGCTGACCCATGGGGTGTTTTTATACACATTGTTAATGGCCCGGGCCTCGATTACGTCCCCGATATGGGTGGCCGTGGCGTGGGCACTGATAAAATCAATCCGGTCCGCAGAAACTTGTGCATTTTCAAGGCCCATCGCAAGCACCTGGGTGACCCCGGTAAGATCGGGCATAATGAGGTTGCCGCCGTTATTATTTGTGGCGAAACCGATCACCTCCCCAAGAATTGTTGCGCCCCGTTTTCTGGCGGATTCAAATTCCTCCAGCATGACCGCACCGGCCCCCTCGCCCACCACCAGTCCGTCCCGTTCGGCATCAAAGGGCCGGGGGGTTTTATGCGGGGTGTCATTGTAATGTGTGGAACAGGCCAACAGATTATCAAATACAGCCACCGTGGTGGTGTCGTACTCTTCGGCACCGCCGCAGATCATGGCGTCCTGAACGCCGAACTTAATCATCTCGTAACCGAATCCGATGGATTGGCTGCTGGTGGTGCAGGCAGACGGAGAGCTGATGACCCGTCCTGTTATTTCAAACATCCGGGTAATGTTAACGGCGGTGGTATGGACCATTGATTTGAGATAGTCAGCACCCGAAATGGAGAGCATATCGGTGGATTGATCACTAAAGCAGGCCTGGTACACTTTTTTTAGTACCGCAGTGGAGCCGTGGGAAGACCCAAAGGCGACCCCGACCCTGCCCGAAGAAAGAAACGGCTTGTCCAGCCCGGACTGCCGGATGACGTCATCCACAACCCTGCAGGCCGCAAAGGATACCGGTCCCATGGTTTTACGAAATTTTCTTGGGAAGTCGTAGGCCAGATCCTCATCCACCGTTCCAAACACGCTGGTATTGAGCTGCTCAACCAAAAGCTCATCAGCCCTGATGCGGCCCACACCGGATATGCCGGTTTCAAGGTTTTTAAGGATATCCGCCTTGGTGCAGCCAATGGGCGTTATGGCGGAACATCCGGTTATGACAACGCGTCTTTCCATTCGTATTTGATCACTGTTTCAACGTTTTAATGCTTGGGGATACAAGCCCGATACGGATAAAGAATCTTATTTATGCCCTTTCCGCCATGGCCTTTTCAATAAAATCAACGATCTGCCTGACGGTGCGTATGGACATGGCAGCCTCTTCCTCATCCCGGGTCAGTTTGCCTTCCATCAAGGTCTCGATTTCCCGGAGTAATTCAATGGCATCAATACTGTCAAAACCATGGTCGGCATTAAGGTCATCGTCAACGCCGACATCGGACATCTCAAAACTGGTTTCGATAAAATTAATAATATTGGTCTGTATTTCGTCTCGATCCATTCACCGTATCCTTTTATGATAATTCTTTCGAACCTTTTTTCCCCTGTCTTTTGCTCTCCAAAGCATATAGTCATTATCATAATTCACTGTGAATGAAAACATTATCCATGGGACTGTCCAGGGCATTACCCTGTAACTTGCCTCCTGGTTAATGTCAGTTTTGAATAACGGCCATGGGCCGACCTGGTCTATCAGCACCCA